>CAIYQA010000348.1 GCA_903928175.1 uncultured Spartobacteria bacterium
AGGGCACGGGCGCTTTTACAATAAACCCAGGGCGGCGCTTCGCTTGCCCTGGGCTGGTTTACCCTGCGCTTTCAGCGCGCAGACATGCGACACGTTGATCGAAAAGCTCTAAACACCGCGCTGGAACTGCGCGTGGCTCAGGATTGTCCGCTCAAAACCGGGGCGTTCCTCTGCGTTCAATCCAGCGGGGAATTGCGCGCCCGAGCGCTTCCATTTCTCCAGCCAATCGGGCCCGAGCACTTCGTGTCGGCATCCCGCGCCACATGCGTCGGGGGTCAGCGCAATGGTCGTCTCCTGTTTTAAGCCGGTGCTGCGGCCTTTGGCGATGTGGAACCCGGCCCCGAGCAGCGCGGCGCGGATCGCCGTGGAGCAGGTGTAGGTGAAGAGTTCCGCGGGCTGGCCTCCGCACACGGCAAACAATCGGCGAAAGGCCCCGAGCGTCCAATGGTCGCCGTCGCTGTTGCTGGAAAACATGTCGTAGAAAATCAGGTCGGGAAGCTCTGCTGCCTCGGTTATTTTTTCCAGGAAATCCCCCTTCAGCAACGTCCATCTCAGCCCCTCGTGCATCGGGGACTGCCATTCCCCCCGCTTGAGGATCGCATCCGGCCCGGCATGGCGCAGGTAGGGGAAGAAATTGTTGTTCACGCGGGCCAGTTTCAGCGAGTCGAGGTCGTTCTCAAAACTCACGAGCCGCATCGGGCGCACGGGATGCCTCACGGCTTCCGCTTCGTAACACTGGATCGCCGCCATCGCGTTCGCCGCCGCCCCGAGGCCGACATCCCAGATGATGAGCGGCTCCGGCTCCGGCCCGCGCAGGCGTTCCGCAAGCCGGGATTGCTCGATGTACAACCCGCGCGCTTCCTCGATGGGCGGCGTGCGCGAATGCATGATCTCCCCGGAGGCGAGGTGGCGGATGCTCCCGAACCCCTCCGGCGCAACGTGCACCTCATACGCCCCGAGCTTCACGATCCTGCGTTTGCGGGTTTTTACGGGATGTTGCGGCGGGTGATCCATATCCTCCGCGTGCAGCACCTCGCGTTTGCCCCGGTAGAGTTCCAGGAAGCGGTCGTCAAGAATGCTCTGGCGGATCTCGCGCATCAGCGCATGGTAAAAGTAGATGTTGTGTTGCCCCAGCAATTGCCAGCCGAGCGTCTCCCCGGTTTTGGTCAAATGGTGGAGATAAGCCCGGGAATAGCGCGCGCAGGTCGGGCAGGGGCAGGCGGGGTCGAGCGGTTCCCCGGAGAACTTGTACACGCTGCGGCGCAGTTGCAGATAGCCGCGCGAGGTGAAGGCGCCGCCGCGCTGGGCCACCTGGTTGGGGATGATGCAGTCGAACATATCCACGCCGCGGTGCACCGCCTCCAGAATATCGAGCGGCGTGCCCACGCCCATCAAATAGCGCGGTTTGTCGCGGGGCAGCAGTTCCGCCGTGAACTCGCACACGTCCTCGCGTTCGCTGCGGCTTTCGCCGACGGCCAACCCGCCGATGGCCATACCATCAAAAGGCATCGCGCAGAGGCACTCCGCGCTTTCGCGGCGCAGTTCCTTGAAAAGCGCCCCCTGCACGATCCCGAAGAGCGCCTGCGGCGAATCCCCGCGCGCGGCCAGGCTGCGCAAGGCCCAGCGGTGGGTGATCCCCAGCGCGGCGCGCGCCGCTGAAACATCGGCGGTGGACGGGATGCACTGGTCGAGCGCCATCATGATGTCGCTGCCGATGGACCGCTGCGTCGCGATGCTCGACTCCGGGCTCAGCAAAATCGTGCGCCCGTCCAGGTAGCTTTGAAACGTGGCCCCTTCCTCGCTCATCGAGCGCGCATGCGGCAGCGAGAAAATCTGGAATCCACCGGAATCCGTCAGCACGGATTTTTTCCAGCTCATGAATTCGTGGATGCCGCCGAAGCGTTCAAACACCTCCGACCCCGGGCGCAGCAGTAGGTGGTAGGTGTTGGCGAGCAGGATTTGCGAACCGGCGTCTTCGAGAGATTGCGTCGTCTGCGCCTTCACGGTGGCCTGCGTGCCGACCGGCATGAACAGCGGAGTTTGCACCGTGTTGTGCAGCGTGCGAAACGTCGCCGCGCGGGCGCGCGAGTCGGTGGCGCAGGCTTCAAGCTGGAAATGGAGACGGGAACTCATGGATGGGCGAAAGGGTCTCACCCTAACGGCCTCCCCGCTGCCGCGTCGAGAGCGAGTTCAGGGAAGAATCATCAGGAACTCACGAAATCAGGAAGGGGGAAGAGCCCCAAACAAAAACTTTGCGTCTTTTCCTGGTTTCCTGGTTTCCTGATTGATTTTTCTGCTCCTGATCCTTGATGCTTCTCTTATGCAGACTCTCGATTTTCAACTCCGCCCGAATCAGGAATTTATCGAGCTTCACAAGCTGCTTAAATTTCTGGGCGTCGCCGAAAGCGGCGCGGAGGCCAAGAGGCTGGTGGCCGAGGGGCTTGTGACCGTGGATGGAGCGGTGGAACTGCGCAAGGCGTGCAAAATTCGCGCCGGGCAGGTCGTCCAAATCGGCGATGTGCGGATCCCCGTTGCCGCGGGTCCGGGGGCTTAATGCCTGCCGCTTCCCGAGGGGCACTTGTAAAAATTCCTTTGCGCCCTTGCGCCTTTGCGTGAGACTTCTTCTGGTTCCCATGCCTGACGCCGCGCTCCATCCCGCAAAACTCGACGCCCTGGAAGCGATCCTGCGGGCGCACGCCCCGCTTTTGATCGCCTATTCGGGCGGGGTGGATAGCACCTGCCTGCTGGCGTTTGCCCGCCGCACGCTGGGAGAACGGGTGCGAGGCTTCCTCGCCGACAGCCCGAGCCTGCCGCGCCAGGCTCTTGCGGATGCGCTGGCGCTCGCCAAGAAAATCGGCGCACCGGTGGAAGTGCTCCAAACCGGGGAATTGGACAACCCGGAGTACGCGAGCAATCCTTTCAATCGCTGCTACTTCTGCAAAGCCGAACTGTTCGCCCGCATGGATGCCCTCGCCCGCGAACGTGGCTTTGCAGCCATTGCCTATGGGGAAAATGCGGACGACCCTCCGCAGCACCGGCCCGGTTCTCAGGCGGCCCGGGAATTCGCCGTGCTTGCGCCGTTGCGCGAGGCCGGGCTGACCAAGGCGGAGGTTCGCGCGCTCTCCCGAACGCTCGGGTTGCCCACGGCGGACGCCCCGGCGCAACCGTGCCTGAGTTCGCGCATCCCCCACGGCACCCCGGTGACCCGCGAAACGCTGGCCATGGTGGAAGCCGGGGAAGCGCACGTGCGCAGTCTCGGATTTCGCATCCTGCGCGTCCGACACCTCGCCGGGGCCGGGGGCGCACCCACCGCCCGAGTGCAGATCGCCCCGGAAGAAATGGGTCGCCTGGCCGGGTTACAGCCCCAACTCGAAGCCGGTCTGCGCGCGATCGGGTACGGCACGGTGGAGATCGATCCCGAGGGATACCGCTCCGTTTAACGCCTGTTTTTGGGAGACCCATCCTAACCTGTCTCCAAATCCGATTTGCTCGCAAATGAAAGCGCATCGGTGAACCCCCATCACTTCCCGAATAGGAGCGACTCCCTTCAAATAGAGGAATCGGCTTGACCGGAGGGCTCAAACGGGCATGATTCTGACCTTTCCCACGGAAAAACTGCCTGTGGGAACTTTTTGTTCTATGCACGGAGATCCCGGCGCGATTTTTTTGGCCTTATCCTACTTGTTGGTGGTTGGAGTTCTTGCTCTGTACGGTTTTCACCGGTACTGCATCCTCTATCTGTACCTGAAACATCGGCGTGAGGTGCCGACCCCTGCCGGGCAGTTTAAGGAACTGCCGCGCATCACCGTCCAACTGCCGATTTTCAACGAGCTTTACGTGGTCGAACGGCTTCTGCAATCGGTGGCGGAGCTCGATTACCCGCGCCACTTGCTCCAGATCCAGGTGCTGGATGATTCCACCGACGAAACCACTGCCCTGGCCGAGGCCGGGGTCAAACAACTCGTCGAACAAGGCTTTCAGGTCGAATACATCCACCGCACCGACCGCACCGGATTCAAAGCGGGCGCCCTGGAAAACGGATTGTCCTCTTGCGCCGGGGAATTCATCCTGATCCTGGACGCCGACTTTGTCCCGAAACCGAATCTGTTGCTGGACACCATCCATTTCTTCACCGACCCGAAGATCGGGATGGTCCAGAGCCGCTGGGGGCATATCAACCGCGACTACTCCGCGCTCACCCATATCCAGGCGATGTTCCTGGACGGCCACCTCGTGCTCGAACAGACGGCCCGCAACCGCGCCGGACGGTTCATCAACTTCAACGGCACCGGCGGACTCTGGCGGCGCTCCTGCATCAGCGAGGCGGGCGGCTGGCAGCACGATACGCTCACCGAAGACCTCGACCTGAGCTACCGCGCCCAGCTAAAAGGCTGGCGATTCCTTTTCCTCAAAGACTTGATCACCCCGGCGGAACTGCCCGTGGACATGAACGGATTCCGCTCCCAGCAGCACCGTTGGACCAAAGGCTCCATCCAGACGTGCAAAAAAATTCTCGGCACCGTGTGGCGCAGCTCCCTGCCGCTGTTGGTGAAAGTGGAAGCCACCGTCCACCTGACCTCCAACTTTGCCTACCTGCTCCTGGTGTTCCTCTGCATTCTTCTGCACGAATCCCCGCACACCAGCGATCTGCTCACCGGGCCATGGCGCACGCTGCTCTTTGATGTGCCGGTGTTTGTCCTCGCTTCGCTCTCGGCGACGATCTTCTACGCGGTGGCCCAGCGCGAGAACGATCCGCGCGGGTGGCTCAAGGAACTCGTTTACCTGCCGCTGCTGCTTGCCTTGGGCATCGGCATGTCCATCAGCAACACCAAGGCCGTGCTCGAAGCGGTGTTCAACCACCAGAGCGAATTCACCCGCACGCCCAAATACGGCATCGAGCGCAAAAAACAACGTTGGAGCGCCGCCAAATACAGATCCATCAAGAGCCTCCTGCCCGTGGTGGAACTCGGGTTCGCTCTGTATTTCACCTGCTTTATGCTGGACGCCGCCTTGTCCGGCCAGTGGTTTTCCCTGCCCTTCCTGGCGCTGTTCCAGGGAGGCTTCGCCTACGTCGCCTGGACCTCCCTCTCGCAGTGGCTGCCCCGATGGGAAGCGCCCGCGAAGGAGGAGGAGGCCGCGGTGGCTTAACCAAGCACCGGGGAAACTCTGGTACATATTTTGCTTCAGATGTTTAACAATGCGTAAATTTTCGAAGTTCTCTCTGTATTTCATCTTTTTTTTAGCTGCCGGTCGCATTTTTGCGGCATCGGACACACCGGTTTCGTCGATTTTGATCAGTGTTCCAGACCAGAAGCTCGCGGTCATTCAGAACGGGATGCGCATTGCGGAATACCCTGTCTCCACTTCACGTTATGGGCTGGGCGATCGGTTCGGCAGCTATGCGACCCCGGTGGGTCAAATGCAGATTGCCGATAAGATCGGCCAGGGATTGCCGCTGGGCAGCGTCTTCAAAAGCCGCCGCCCCACCGGCGAAGTGCTCCACCCCAACGCACCCGGGCGCGACCCGATTGTGACGCGCATCCTCTGGTTGCGCGGGACGGAACTTGCCACGCGCAACGCCTATGCCCGCGACATCTATATCCACGGCACCCCGGTGGAGCGCTTGATCGGGCGCCCCGTCAGCTACGGGTGCGTGCGGATGCGTTCGCGCGACGTGGCGGAATTATTCGCACGGGTCGCCATCGGCACCCCTGTCCAGATCACCAAGGCCCCGCTGCACAGCGCCCTTTCCACGCTCGCCGCGAACTAGACCAGTTTCGGTTTCATTTTTCGCATTCCTCTCGCCCCGAAGGGGCTGAGTAAACCAGCCCAGGGCAGCGCCCTGGGTATGCGTGTGAGAGAGCCGTGCCCTGCAAGGGCACTGGGAAACGCTCGTGCTCAATCCGCTCCCCCTTACCAGCGGCCCTTGCAGGGCGCAACCGGTTGTTGCGCGGCACCCAGGGCGACGCTGCGCTCTGCCCTGGGCTGGTTTCCCTTGCGCTTTCAGCGCACAATCAATGCGACAACGTCAAACGAAAATGCTCTAGGGCGTGTCCCACGAATTCAGAGGGGATCACCCGCAGATTTCGCCTTCCACGGCTGCGCTCCGGCTGCTTAACACAGATTTTTTGATTCCGATAATCTGCGCCCATCCACCCGATCTGCGGATCCTTCTCCTTTTTAGAGCATCTCTCAATTTCCGAATCACCCGCCCGTGGTGGATCGGCCGCTCCGCGGGCGATTTCCAAAGCACATCGAGCGTAGCGAGCCGATTTTGTTTGCGACGCCCACCCCCGGAATCGCGCGCGGAGCGCACGATCCACCTTCTGCGTTCCAGAATTTCGTGGACGCGGAGCTGCTGCTCAAACCGTCAAGTTTGCGGTTGAACTCCGCCGGATTTCCCTGCATGCTGACCGTTCGCTCCGGTTCCCGGAGTTTCGAGTAAGGATGGGTGGCAGAGTGGTCTAACGCGCACGCCTGGAAAGCGTGTGTACCCAAAAGGTACCGAGGGTTCGAATCCCTCCCCATCCGCGCTGAGGGGTGAATCCCGAAGCGGTTTTGC
>CAIYQA010000349.1 GCA_903928175.1 uncultured Spartobacteria bacterium
CGCAATCCGCCCGGCCATTTCGCCAATCAGGACGACGCAGCGCGCCTTGGACGCCACCAGGTCCGTAAGCGTGTCGAACTCAAACCCCTTGTCTTTGCCCCCCGCGATGAGCACGACGCGGCGCGTTTCGGAAAGGAGCGCTTTTTCCAGCGCGTCCAAGTTGGTCGCCTTGGAGTCGTTGATGTAATCGACGCCATCCACCGTTCCCACCCGCTCGCAGCGGTGCGGCAGGGCTTTGTAGGCGCACAACGCCTCAAGCATCGGCGCAAAATCCAGCCCGCGCACAGCTCCCACGGCCAGCGCCGCCATAAGGTTCTCCGCGTTATGCAGGCCGCGCAATTGGGTGTCCTCCAAACGCAGCACCGGCTTGCCATGGAAATGGATCACCCCCTCGCGCAAATCGAGATCGCCCCCTTGCGAGTACGCGCTGAAGGTGAGGGTCTGCGCCTTGAGCTTCGGCAGCTTGTCTTCACGTTTGACGATGGCGAAATCGTCCGCCGTCTGGTTCTCGAAAATGCGCACCTTGGCGGCGTAATATTCCTCCATCGAAGCGTAGCGGTCGAGGTGGTCGGCCTGGAAATTGAGCCACACGCTGATGGCGGGGCGGAACGCGCGGATCGTCTCCAGTTGGAACGAGCTGACCTCCAGGGTCATCAAATCCAGATGCGCACTTTCCCGAACCCGCGCGGCGAAGGAGGGGCCGATGTTTCCGGCCGCCAGCGTGCGCACGCCGCAGGCATTGAGCATCCGCTCCACCAACTGCGTGGTCGTGGTCTTGCCGTTGGTGCCGGTGATGGCCACCACGGGGCAGGCGCACAGGGAATAGGAGATCTCCAGTTCGCCGATGATCGGGACGGCTCTGGCAACAAAATGGCGGACCAGCGGCACGGCGGGGTCGATCCCCGGGCTAAGCACGCCGAGATCGTACGCGGCGGAATCGTTTTCCGCTTCGCCTCCCAGCAGCACGCGGGCTCCGGCGGCCCGAAGCGTTTCGGCGGCGGCGCGGAGTTTTTCCGAATCGCCGCTATCCAAAACGCTCACGCACGCCCCCTCCTCCAAGAGCCGGTGCGCCGCAGCCTCTCCGCTGGAGCCGAGGCCGAGGACCGCGATTTGCTGGCGTGCGTAAGTGGGTTTCATGGGATGAGCCGCAAAAAGGCGCAAAAAGCACAAAAGAAAAGCCTGGGTTGCAACGCGCTCTCCCGGAATCGTCCGCGGAGCGGCCGATCCACCTGGTGGATCGCGCTCTCCGAGCGCGATGGGGAAGGCGCGTGCCTCCCCTCCCAAGTATTCAGGAGATTCAATCCTCTCTTTTTGAGCATTTTGTGCATTTTTGCGGCTATTGGTATTACCGGAGTTTGAGTGTGGCGAGGCCGAGGAAGGCGAACATGATCGCGAGGATCCAAAACCGGACGATGACGGTGTTCTCTTTCCAGCCGAGCAGTTCGAAATGGTGGTGAATGGGGGACATGCGGAAGATCCGCTTGCCGGTGAGCTTGAAACTCGCCACCTGCAAAATGACCGAGAGCGCTTCGATCACGAAAATCCCGCCCACCACCAGCAGGAGCAACTCCTGCTTGGTGCAAATGGCGACCACGCCCAGCACCCCGCCGATGGCCAGCGAGCCGGTGTCTCCCATAAAGACGCGGGCCGGGTAGGCGTTAAACCAAAGGAATCCCATCCCCGCCCCCACCAGCGCCATGCACAACACGGAGAGTTCGCCCGCCTGGGAATAAAACGGGATTTGCAAATACTCGGCGATTTTCACATTCCCCGCTGCATACGCCACAATGGCATAGGCAAAAGCTGCCGTGATGGTGCAGCCGATCGCCAGCCCGTCCAAGCCATCGGTGAGATTGACGGCATTGGAAGTGCCCACGATCACCAGCGCAAAAAAGAGGAAGGTGCACCAGCCGAGGTTCTGTACGAGCGCCCCTTTATAAAACGGCACAAAGAGCTCCTTGGCCTGAATCTCCAGCGCCGGGTTAAACACAAAAAACGCCGTCACAATGGCGGCCAGGGTGAACTGTGCGAGCAATTTCAAACGCCCCGGCAGCCCATCGGATTTCTTTTTGGTGACTTTGATGTAGTCATCCATGAAACCGACCCCCCCGAGCCAGAGCATCGAAAACAGGGCCAGCCAGACGAACGTGTTATTGGGCCGCGCCCAGAGCACCGTGGATACGGCGACCGCCCCGAGGATGAGGACCCCGCCCATCGTGGGCGTGCCGCGTTTGCCACCGTGCAATTCGGCCAGCTTGTGCACCTCTTCCTTTGTGCGAATGGGTTGGCCGATTTTCAACCCGATCAATTTCCGGATCACCCAATTGCCAAAAAGAAGGCAGAGCAGGAACGAGGTCATCGCGGCGCCGATTGCCCGGAACGAGATGTAGCGGAACACGTTGGTTCCGTCGATCCGTTCGCTCAGAAGGTGGATGTAGTACAGCACGGGTGTGGATTAAGAAACGGCGGTGGTGGGGTGAAAGGCGGGGTGTTCCAGCACACGCTCCATGCGGGCGGAGCGGCTGGCCTTGAGAAGCACGAGATCGCCCGGGCGGGCCCGTTCGGCCAAAAGCGCGGCGGCAGCTTCCGGGTCGGCCACTTGCTGGACTTCCTTCAAACCGCCCTGGCGGGCGGCTTCGGCCAGGAGGGCGGCTTCGGCGCTGCCCACGGCAATCAAGAGATCGATCCCGGCTTCGGCAGCCGCTTTTCCCACGGCGCGGTGGCCCTGTTCGGATTCCGCCCCGAGTTCCCCCATGCGTCCGAGCACGGCAATGCGCGCCCCCTGAACTGGCAGCGTGGCGAGGGTTCGCAGAGCCGCCCGCATGGAATCCGGGTTGGCGTTGTAGCTGTCGTCGAGAATGTGAATGCCCCGGATCTCCTTCTGCTCCAGGCGGCCTTTGGTGAGGCGGCAGGCAGCCAGCCCTTCGGCAGCCCGGGCCAGCGGAATGCCCAAAGCGCACCCGCAAGCCAGCGCCAGAAGCGCGTTTTCGACCATGTGCACGCCGGGCACCGGCAAAGAGGTTTCAACCTCTTCCTCTCCGGCGCGAACCAAAAAACGGCTTCCTTCAAAACCGGATTCCAGAAGCGTGGCGCTGACCTCGCCCTGTTCGATCCCGGTCAGAATTGCCCGGGCATGGCTGCGGCGGGCAATGGATGCGCTGAACGGGTCTGCGGCATTGAGCACGAGGAAACCCCTGGCGGGAAGCGCTTCGGCGAGCATTCCCTTCTCCTGGGCGATGGCTTCGCGGCTGCCCAGGAATTCGATGTGAGCGACGCCGATATTGGTGATCACCCCCGCCTCCGGCGCGGCCATCGCGGCCAGCGGCGCAATTTCCCCGGGGTGATTCATCCCCAGTTCAAACACCCCGATCTCGTCGGTGGCGCTCGCGCGCAGCATCGTCAAGGGCAAGCCGATGTGGTTGTTCAAATTTCCCTGTGTCTTCACCACACGGAATTTTTGCGCCAACACCGCAGCGAGAAAATCTTTCGTGCTGGTTTTGCCGCTGCTGCCCGTCAACGCCACCACCCGCAGCGGAAGCGAGGCCCGGTAGCGCGTGGCGATGGCCTGCAATGCCGCGAGCGTATCCCCCACGCGCAGCAGGGTAAATCCCTCGGGGCATTCCCCCGCAAATGCGCCATCCACCACGGCGGCGGCCGCTCCCGCAGCGGCGGCTTGGGCGACAAACTGGTGGCCGTCGAAATGCTCTCCGCGCAGGGCCACAAACAGCGCACCCGCCCCCAGACTGCGCGAGTCGGTGGAGACTTGCGTCACGCTGCGGTCGGGATTCCCGCCCGTCAGCGTGCCGTTTGCCCATTGCGCAATTTGTTGGAGTGAGGTGGCGTCCACTTGGGTTATGGGATGTTTTTGGAAGGAATCAGGAAACCCGGAAGCCAGGAAAATTCATTGAAAGTCATTGATTTATTTCTTCTCTCTTTTCCTGGCTTCCTGGTTTCCTGATTTTTCATCCTTTCAGAGTTCAATCTCCACGGGTTTGGCTTCCACGGCGGCCTGCGCAATGGCGAGATCGTCGAACGGGACGGTCTGGTCCGCAAATTCCTGAGTGCTTTCGTGCCCCTTGCCTGCAATGAGCACGATGTCGCCGGGTTGCGCAAGGGCGATGGCTCGCGTAATCGCCTCCCGCCGGTCGGGGACGATTTCGTGTTGCGTGCCGCGAAACCCGGTGACGATCTCTGCAATGATCTGCTCGGGATTTTCCTTGCGCGGGTTATCCGAGGTGACAATCGCCCAATCCGCCGATTGCTCCACCGCCGCGGCCATGAGCGGGCGCTTGGCTTTGTCGCGGTTTCCCCCGCAGCCGAACACGACCAGGAGGCGCTGTGGATTCAGGTCCCGCAACGTCTTCATCACGTTCGCAAGCGCGTCATCGGTATGGGCGTAGTCCACAAAAACGCGGTATTTGCGTTTCACCGGCACCGGCTGGAGCCGCCCGGGCACGCTGGGAGCATCGGCCAGCGCGCGGACCGCCGTGCGCAAATCCACCCCCAGCGAGACCGCCCCGGCCAGGGCCGCCAGGGAGTTGTAAATATTAAACGCGCCGATGAGGGGCAGCCGCACGAGATAGGTTTTGCCCTGCGCATCCAGTTGATATTGCGTGCCGCTCACATCGGTGCGCACAGCGCTCGCGCGGAAATCCGCCCGCGCACCCATCCCAAAAGTGATGACCGGGAGATGCGGCGCGTCTTTTGCCAGGCGGGTGAGTAGCTGCTGGCCCCAACGGTCATCCAGGTTCACCACGCAGCTCCCTTTTTTATGCGGTTGGGCGGCAAGCCCGGTGAACAGTTGAACCTTGGCCTCGAAATAGGCTTCCATCGTGCGATGAAAATCGAGGTGATCCTGGGTCAGATTGGTAAAGATCGCCGTATCAAATTCGACGTTGCGCGCGCGCCCCTGCTCCAGGGCGTGCGAGGAGACCTCCATCGCCACGGCCCGGCATCCGGTGGAGCGGATCTGGAAAAGAAGCTCCTGCAAATCCAGCGACTCGGGCGTGGTGCGGGCGGCGGGGAGTATCCGGTCGCCAATTTCATAGCGAATCGTCCCAATCAACCCGGCGCGCATCTGCACGCTTTCGCAAAGATGCTTGAGCAAAAACGCGGTGGTCGTCTTGCCGTTGGTGCCGGTGATCCCCGCGACTTTGAGCCCGAGCGAAGGCCGCCCGTAGAACTCCGCCGCGAGATCGGCCATCGCCTGGCGCGCGTTCGCGACCACCACGAGCGTGGCCCGCATCTGCGCCTGCGCCTGCTCGGTCACGATGCCAACGGCTCCGCGTTCAATGGCTTCTTCGATATATTTGTTGCCGTCCTCCCTGGCCCCGCTGAGGGCAAAGAAAAGGGTGTTCTTTTGGACCCGGCGTGAGTCGTAGCAGAGGCTGCCGATTTCCCGGTCCACTGGGCCAATCGTCTGAAGGGGGCTGATTTTGGAAAGGAGAGCTTTAAGTTGCATTCGGGAAAAGGTTCAGCGGTCCGACTTGGTCAGTTTGGCAATCGCTTGCGGCGCCGGTTGCGCGTCGGGTGGGATGTTGAGATAGCGGGCGGCTTGTTCGCCGATCCGCGAGAAGGCGGGCCCGGCGATGAGCCCGCCATAGTTGAGGTTTTCGGCGGCCTTGGCGTCGTCCACCATCACCAGGCAGACCACCTGCGGGTCGTCCGCCGGGAAAAAGCCGACAAAGGAGGTCACAAATCGGTTGTCGTAGTAGCCGCCGCCGCCCGGTTTTGCGATTTGCGCGGTGCCGGTCTTGCCACCCGCCGTGTATCCGGGGATGGTCGCCGCAAAAGCGGTCCCCTTTTTGCTGACGACATCCTTCAAGGCGCTGCGCAACTCGCCGGCGGCTTTGGCGCCGACCGCCTGCCGCAGCAGCACGGGGTCGAAATGGACAATCGGCATTCCCTCCTTGTCCATCACGGAATCGACAATCTGCGGCATCATCAGCTTGCCTCCATTGGCGATGGCGCTCATGGCAGCCACCATCTGGACGGGGGTGACACAGACACCCTGGCCCATCGGCATCCGGGCAAGAGTCAGCTTGTTCCAGCCGGAGCTTTTGGGCGAATGGACGATCCCGGCGACCTCGCCCGGCAGGTTGATGCCCGTGCGTTCTCCAAATCCGAAGTTGCGGACGTATTCGTAAAACCGTTGCTCGCCCAGTTTCATTCCCAGTTTGGCCGAGCCGATGTTGCTGGAGTGAACGACGACGTCAAAAACGCTCAGGTCCGGGTGATCGCCGCTCCCGTGGTCCTTGAGGATTTTGCCGCCGTAGTTCCACCGCCCGCCCTCGCAGCCGATCATGGTGTCCAGGGTGACGAGCTTGTCATTGAGGGCTGCCGAGACGGCGACGATTTTGAAGACCGATCCCGGTTCCACGATGTTGATGACGGCGCAATTCTTCATCTTCTCGGGCGCAATCTCGCGCTGGCCCCGGCTCAAATCGTTGGGATCGAAACAGGGCCGGTTGGCCATCGCCAGAATGCGCCCGGTCTTGGGGTCCATCATGATGGCGGTTGTGAATTCCGGCCGGTATTTTTTATAGAGTTCCTCGAGTTCCGTCTCGACGATATGCTGCAATCGCATGTCGATGGTCAACCGGACGTTGTACCCGTTCCGGGCGCTCCGTTCCTGCCCGCGATACGGGACGATCTCCTTGCCGGTCCGGTCGCGTTCGATATAGCGAAACCCATCATACCCGTGCAGCCATTTTTCCATGGACCGCTCGATCCCCTCCACTCCCGTGCGTTCGGTCTCCTCCCCATCCCCGCCGTCCGTCCGCTTTTGTCCCATGAACCCCAGCACATGGCAAAGCACCTCGTTATTGGGATACACGCGCCGGGTGTCGGGCTCGAAGAAAATCCCGCGAATCGATTTTTTGGTGCGGCTCTGGAACTCCTCGAAGCGCCGGGTGATCGCCGCGGTATCCGCCTCAGGCACGGAGCGCTTGAGCACCACATATTTGCGCTGGGTGTCGAGCTTCTTTGCCAATTCCGCCTCGGGGATTTTCAGGAGGTCTGAAAGCAGCGGGGCAATCTCGCCGGGTTCGACTTTCCCCGCAGCGATGACACTCCCATCGGCCACCACGGTGCTGAGCGGTTCGTTGGCGGCAAGCAGTTCCCCGTTCACATCCCGAATCTCCCCGCGCTCGGCAAAGATCGGCTGTTTCTTTACATGTTTTTCCGCCGCAAGCCGCTCAAATTTCTCGTGCTGATCCACCTGCAAATAGGCCAACCGGGCCGAAAACCCGGTAAAACAGCACACCAAGCCAAAGCAGGCAATGATTGCGCGTACTTTGGCTCTCTTTTTCATCGGCGCGCTCCAAAGTTGGAAACAATGCGGATTTCGTTGCCTTCAGCACGATGCGGGAAATCGACGTGGACGATGTTCGCCGGGAGGATCTTGATCATCCGGATGGTTCCGTCATTGCAGCATTTCTGCAACGCGGAGTAGGTCGAGAGCTGGGCGATTCTCCCGCGTACCGCCTCGTTCTTGCGGGTCAGGGTGGCAAGCTCCTCTTCCATCGCGCGGATGTTCTGCCCCCGGTTAAAGAGTTGGTTTTTGAAATAGACCCACGTGAGGCCCACCATCAGGAACAGCACGGCAATCAAGAGCCACGGCGAGAATGCTCCCACGGGGACGTTGTTTTCGAGACGACGGCGACGGTTATTGGCCATAGGTTTTTTCGACGACGCGAAGTTTGGCGCTCCGGGAGCGCGGGTTGCGGTTTTGCTCCTCCTCCGAAGCGACAGCCGGCTTGGGGGTGAGGAGGCGGAATTGGAAATCCGGATTGCGGCGCGGCGCAGGCCACTCGGGCCGGTCGAGCCATTCCACGCTGCGTGCTTTGAAGTAGGTCTTTACGATCCGGTCTTCCAGCGAATGGAAGGTGATGACGCCCAGCCGTCCGCCGGGATTGAGCCGGGCCGAGAAGGCGGCGAGGGCGGCGGTGAGCACGTCGATCTCCCGGTTTACGGCAATCCGCAGCGCCTGGAAGACTTTGGTCGCGGGATGGGTGCGCCCCCGGCGCGGATGCACTTTTTCCACGCTGCGCACCAGATCGTAGGTTGTCTCAAAAGGCCGGATTTCCCGGTCCTGCACGATTTGCTGGGCGATCCGGCGGGCCGCCGACTCCTCGCCGTACTCGCGGAAGATGCGGATCAACTCCCCCTCCGGGGCGGTGTTGACCAGATCCGCCGCGCTCAACGGCGCGTCCGGGTTCATCCGCATGTCGAGCGGCCCGTTGGACTGAAAGCTGAACCCCCGCTCCGGCGTGTCGATCTGCCAGGAGGAAACGCCGATGTCGAGCAGCGCGCCGTCGATTCCCGCGATCCCGAGGTCGTCGAGCACGCGGGCGATCGCTTCAAAATTGGCGTGCACCGACACAAACGCTTCGCCATAGCGTGCCAGGCGTTCTCCGGCAAAGGCGAGCGCCTGCGGGTCCTGGTCAATGCCGATCACCCGAGCCCCGGCTTGCAAAAACGCTTCGGCATGCCCACCGCCCCCGAGGGTTCCGTCCACAAAAAGCTTCCCTGGCGCGGGCGCAAGCAGCGCGAGCGTCTGCTCGAGCAGGACGGGCTCGTGATAGGGAGTGGGACGTTCGGATTTCAAAGGATTCCTCCGCCGCGACCCGCAGGTTGCGACTTCCATAACCTCGGCTGTGGGAAAGATCATAGACCAAGCTCGGTTGCCAGATCTTGGTTGTCTGCCGCTTGGGCGGTCTGCTGGGCAGCCCACCGTTCGGAGTTCCAAATTTCAAACTGGCCCATCACACCGGCCAGTGTCACCTCGCCTTGCAATCCCGCCTTGGCGCAAAACTCGGGGGGCAGAACCATGCGCCCCTGTTTATCGACGCAACACCGATGCGACCCCGCGGCAAAAGCCCGGACGATTTCCTGTCGCTTGCCGGGCGTGATATCCGCACGTCCTTCGATGAGGGCGACGATCTTTTCCAGTTGCGCCGGGGACATCACCACCACATGCGAGCCCAACGAGTGCAAGCGCACGTAAACAATGCCTTCCTCACCGGAGCGCCAATCGGACGGAATGGTGATCCTGTTCTTCGCATCCACCCCGTGCCGGAACGACCCGGTAAAGGTGATGGAGTTGTAAGCGTGGGAGGAC
>CAIYQA010000350.1 GCA_903928175.1 uncultured Spartobacteria bacterium
GGCGAACTGCCCCAGAAAGACACGTCGATTTCATCCAACGACAATAACGAGACGCCTGCCCCCACGGTTCTTGAAGGCGTGCGTGTGACGGACCTCGATGCGGACAGCCGTGATATGATCCACGCGCCTGCGAACCTCAAAGGGGCGTTGGTGGTGGAGATCGACCCTGACTCCGACGCCTACCGGGCCGGACTGCGGCAAGGTTATGTCATCGAGGAGATCGACCGCAGGCCGGTGCAAAGCGCTGCGGACGCGATGAAGATCGCCCAAAGCGCGCCGAAGGACAAATCGGTGCTGATGCGCGCATGGGGCGAAGGCCAGAGCCGCTACTTCACCCTGGGAGGAAAGTAATACCAATAGGAGTTTCCCTCTCGTTCCCAAGTTGGACTTGGGAACGCACTTGCCCGCGAAGTTGCACTTCGCATACGTGCCACCTCGATGCTCTCACTTTTAAAATGAGGCTCGCTCCGCTCGCGGTGAACCGGCAGTGCAACTGCCTGAGTCATTGCGTTCCCAAGTGCAACTTGGGAACGAGGAGGGGGGTAGGTTTTTTCATTTTTTCGGCGTTTGCGATCTTGCGTTCTTGTGCTTTGCAAAGCGCCCTTTGCGCCCTTTTCCCCATTGCGTCCTTCCCATCCTTTTGCGCGCGACGCTCTGATCCCGGGGCCTCAAAGAGTTCGCAATCCCCTCCTTCGCGCTTTAGCGTCTTTGCGATGTCTGCAAAAACCCGCAACTCCGGCGCAATGTTCGCCCTGCTCGCAGCCGTGCTGTTTGGCGTGGGCACGCCGCTCATCAAGCTGCGGTTCTCGGCGGTCGATCCCATCCTGCTTGCGGCCTTGATCAATCTCGGCGCGGCACTTGGCGTGGCTGTGATGACGCGCATCCCGTGGCGATTGGGCAACCTCACCCTGCCGTGCAACCGGTTGCCGTTTGCCGGCTCCATCGTATGTGGCGGCGTCCTTGCCCCGGCGCTGTTGGTGTGGGGAATCGCGCATGCGCCCGGCTCGGCGGCGGCGCTGCTCTTGAACTTGGAGGCTGCCTTTACGGCATTGATTGCGTGGATCTTTTTCCGGGAATCCCTCGGCCCCCGTTTGGTGCTCGGTCTCGTGCTTGTGACCTCGGGTGGCGTGCTGGTTTCCGCAGGCGCGGGCAGCGGCCCGGGGCGCATCGTGGCCGGGTTGGCCATTGCGGTCTCCTGCCTCGGCTGGGCCATTGACAACAACTGCACCGCGCGCCTGCGCGACGTGCCGCCCGCTCAGTTTTCGCTTTGGAAAGGACTCATTGCGTCGGCGGCTTTATTCACTTTTGGCGTGGGGAGGGGAATGCCGCTCACCGGCTGGCACGTTTTGGGCGAAGCCATTCTTTTGGGCGCGTGCTGCCACGGGCTGGCATTATTGGTTTTTGTGACCGCCCTCCAGCGTCTCGGCGCGGGCCGCACCGCCGCCTACTTTGCCGCCGCGCCCTTTGTGGGGGCCGCCGCTTCCGTGGCGCTGCTGGGGGATGCAGTCACGCCTGCGCTGATCGTTGCCGCCCTCCTCATGGCTGCCGGAGTCGCCGCACTCCTCACCGAGCCGCGCCCGCCCGCCATCCTGCCGAGTTAGGATGGGATTGAATCAGGAAACCAGGAAACCAGGAAAATCTGGAACTCAGGAAAATTGGAAACGCCCCTTCTCTGTTTTTCTCGTTCCCAAATTATACTTTCCTCTTCCTGCTTTCCTGGGGTCCTGATTTTTTTCTACACCAGCCCAAGCTGGGACTTGAAAATCCAGATGAGCGCTTTAACGCCGAGCTCGAGCAGGTTGAACGGCTTGGCAATAAAATCGTTGCCGCCGCTCAAGCTCGATTGCACGCGGTTCTGCACTGTCACGGCTCCTGTGATGAACACCACCGGAGTTTTTTTGTAATCGGGGAGTTTGCGCAACCGGGTGCAAAGCTCAAACCCGTTGATATCCGGCAGGCCGACATCGATAAAAATGAGGTCGAACTTTTTCTCGGCAAGCACCGCGAGCGTCGCCTTGGAATCCTCCGCGCAAATGACCCGCAGATTGACCGCTTCAATCGACCCGCGAATGATTCTGCGCGCATCGGCGTCGTCATCCACCGCAATAATGTTTGCCGAATACGGTTCCCGGGTTCGGAAAAGGTTTTTTTCATCGAGCAACGTGACCAGGAAATCGATGGACTGGCTGACGGTTCGCAGCGAAGAGGGATTGATCTGACCGGGGATTTTCATCAGGTCGTCGATCAACGCTTCCAGCGCAAGCGAGAGCGTGGCAACAGCGGTCAGGTTTGCCTTCGAGGTCTTCTGGGTGAGCTCCTGCAAATCGGCCAGAAGCTGGTGGAGCAGTTGAGTCTCGCCCTGGTTTTTGATGAACGCGTGCAGGCAGCGGCGCATGCTGTTCAGCTCCTCGGGGGCGGTTTCGACAATGGTCTTCAGCAACGCGCCATCCACATCGAATTTGAGCGTGGTGGAATTTCTCAAACGCGGTATCGGAATTGGCGCTTTGGAGACAGGGATGATCGGTTTTGCAATTTGGATGAGAGAAGCTTTGGGGTCCCCAGCCGAGGACGCATCTTCACGAACGAGAGAGAGGGGTGGTTTGGGTTGCTCGGCAGCAAGTGCGCTGTCAGGCATTTTCGCCGCCACTAATTCTTCGCTGAGCTGTTTTGGCCCGACCGTTTTGGAGGCAGCGGCTTGCAAAACATCGCGCTCCTGAGTGAGCGCGACGATCCGACTCTGCGCCTCTGCGGCGGCGGCCTGCAAAGCGTCGCGTTCTTTTTTTAACGTCTGCTCGGAGGCGGCCGCCCGTGCAGTTTCGGCGCTGAGCTTTTCGCCAAGCTCGCGCGCTTGGGCCGCAAGCTTCTCTCGCTCGACGGCAATTTTTTCGTTCCGTGCCGTCGCCTCCTGCAGTTGCGTCGAAAGTTGCTTGTTGTGGAAATCCAGGCTCTCCCGCTCTTTGACCAGGACGTCGATTTGCGCCTGCTGCTCCTGGATCTGAGCAGCGAGCGCTTTCGCCGCAGACTCTGTTTCCAGTGGCAGCGCGTCGATGCGGCATTCGA
>CAIYQA010000351.1 GCA_903928175.1 uncultured Spartobacteria bacterium
CCTGGTTGGACTCGACTGTTTTTTGAAGATTTTTTAGCATTTCATCCGCAGCGGGCGTGCCTTTGATGAGATACTCAGAGCCCTCGCTGCGAAATGAACTCAAGGGCTTGCCGATTTGGGGAAAATCGATTTGGGCATCAAACTTCCACCGATCCACTTGCCATTCCGCTGTCAGTTTTCCATAAACCGAAACGGGGGTGTCCTTGCTTTGCCGAACTTGCAGCATTCGGGACACATTCAATACTGAAATCTCTGTATTCATTCCGCCAAAATCCTCGTGGGATTTGCGGTTTACGAATTGGCTGCGCCAGTCGATCAACTCATTATTTTGACGGATCAACTCGTTGATTTTTTCCAAATCGGGTTCCGATGGAAAGGTCAGCAAGTCCTCTTTGGGGACTATGTTTGCCTTGACGTTGATAGACCACTCCTTGTCTGTAGCTCCCGGTGTGAAGTCCGGCAGAACATCTTTGACGGCAACATATGGAGGAAGATTGGCAGAAATCGCAGCGGCAATCTGCTCGTTGCTGGGTTGATTTTTTGACAGCGGCTTACACCCCTGCGTCAGGAGGGCGAGAAGCGAAACTGCAATGGTGGTAATTTTGTGGATTTTCATAGTTGGATTTTGGGTTCCGCCTGTTTCTACGGAATCCAAATGTCCCGGTTGCATATTCCTGTGATTTTGTTGAAAAATATTTTGCGAGGGCTACGGAGTCCCGGCGCTCTGGCTGCGATCAAATTCCTTCCAAAACTCCGGCACGGTTTGCGCGGCGGGCCTGTCGCTGCTCATGCCGGTGGAGATGGATTTCAACGGCAATTTGCGCAGGACTTCCACGTTCCTGGCCGTGGAAGGGATCACAATTTCTTCCAGCGAGCCACCAGTCTGCAGCGGGCTGAGGTCTGTAACGTAGGTTCTATCTATCTTCGCCCTGCGTAACGGCTGGCCGCGCAGCGGGGCGATGCTGGCGACATTTGTGTTGGAGCAATCGATTTCCGTCAGGCTCAATTTGGTCAGAGGCGTGAGATCAAAAACCCTGTTGTTGGAAAGGAGGAGTCTTTGCAATTTGTGGCATTCGGCCAGCGGAGCGAGGTCGGCAATTTGATTGAAGCTGATGTCCAGATTTACGAGCGGCAGGCCCGCTAGGGGGGTGAGATTGGTGACATGCGTGGCGGAAATATTCAGTGAGACAAGCGGCATGCCCACCAACGGGGAAAGATCGGAAATCCTGGTGTTGCTGACGGAAAGAGATTCGATCGCCATACCGTTTAATGGTGGAAGCTGGGTGATTTGCATCCGGTCGAGCTTCAAATGACGCAACGGCAGCTCGGTCAGCGGAGAAAGATCCGTAGCTGGCACCCCGACCAGTTCAAGGCTTTCCAGTGGCATTCTACGCAGAGGAGAGAGATCGTTTACCTTGGAATAGTTGAGCGAGAGGCGTTTGATCGGCAGACCAACCAAGCTACCAAGGTCGGCAACCTCGGTGTAATTCAGGCTCAGGTCTGCGATGGCCATGCCTTTGAGGAAAGCGAGATCCCCCAAGGCCAGATTATCCAGCGTAATTTTGAAGGTGCCGTCGGGGTTCCTCTGCACGCGGTTGTCGTTCCAGCCCTGCTGCTTGCGGTATTCACGCATGCGGGCACGCAGAGTGGCCTCGGCCACGGCCCCATTCGGTTCGAGAAGGGCACTCAGTGGCCCGGCTTCAATCAGACGGTTTTGCTCGCACAGCGCGTTAAGAAGCTGCTTTTGCAACTCCTTGTTCAGGGATTTGGCTCCGCCATTTTTTGAACGCATATCCTCGCACAAAGTGAGATTGGTCCGCGCCATGCTGTCCTGGGGGCGCAGAGCAAGGACATTGCGGTATTCCTGCATGGCCTCGGCGAGTTGCTGGGTGGCTTGGAGCAGGTTGGCCCGCAGGAGATGATATTCGGAATTGCGCTCGTCGAGTTGGATCGCGTAATGCGCTTTCTCGATGGCTTCGCTGAATTTTCCTTCCTCCACCAATGCCTTGGAAAGGGCAAAAAAGGTAGGCGCTGTCATTTTCAAGTCGGCCAGCGCATGTTCGGCCCGGTTGCGTTCCCGATTTGCCAGAATACTGGCGCTAACCGCCGTGTTTTTTTCTTGCAGGATCCTGAGGGTAAATGCTGTTGAAACTGAGATCAGCAGGAGAAGAGCCCCCCCGATGGAAACGCTGGCTCCTTTATGACGATTGAGAAGCAGAGCGAATTGCTTGGCCGTCCCTGCATTTTCCGCATGTGTGGCAAATCCGTTCTGATAGGCGCTGATGTCTGATTGCAGTTCCGCAACTTTCCCGTATCGGTCCTCTCGTGTGAACGCCATCGCCTTTCGCGTCACAGCGATGAGTGATTCCGGCACTCGAGCTCCGGGAAGATGCGGGCGGCGCATCTTGGAATCAGTCAGGGATTCAAATGCCGGGGCAAGCTCGCCTTTGCTGACTTTGGATAACACATCCGCTGCATTTTGGCCCTGCACGGGCGGAGAGAGCGTAATGAGGTGGTAAAGGATCGCCCCAAGGGCGTAAATGTCGGTGCGAGCATCGAGATTGGCAATTTCACCTCTCGCCTGCTCTGGCGACATGTAATGTGGTGAGCCCATCACCTGCCCCGCCAGCGTTTCAAAAGAGGAACCGTCCAGTTCTTGGGGATTGTTGGCCACCCAGTTTTCCCCCTCTGCTTTGGCCAACCCCCAATCCATCACAAGCACCTCACCGTAATCTCCGATCATTACATTATCCGGCTTCAGGTCGCGGTGGATCACCCCTTTGCTATGGGCGAATGAGAGCGCGTCGCAAATTTTCTGGAAAACCGTGAGCAATGCAGCGAGGGGGTATTTTTCAATCGTGCTTTTGTCACCACTGAGGAGCTTGTCCAAGATCGCGTGCAATGTTTCCCCCCTCACGAACTTCATTGTGTAAAAAACCTGGTCGTCCTCATAGACGCTCAACTCGTGGACTGGAACGATGTTGGGATGCTCAAGATGCGCGGTAATTTTTGCTTCCGAAATGAATCGGATGACCGCGTCAGCCGAGCCGCGATTCCGCATGACCTTCATCGCCACCGTGCGTCCGGTGGACCTATCCTTTGCGTCGAGAATCATTCCCATTCCACCCTGTGCGAAAATGCCACCAATTACGTATTTCTTTTCGTGTAGAACCTCCTCCGGCAACATCTTGCGCACCACGGCGGCGTGGGCAGCCAGGGGGCCACTGCTGGATTCGCTTTTTAGGCGGCGTAACTCAATTGTCGCCAGACCGACTTTTATCTTTTGGTTGGGCCAGATTCGCGTGGGTGACGTAATCAGCCTGTCATTGATGCGGGTGCCATTTCCGTTTCCCAGATCCTCAATCAGCACGTGGTCTTCATGTATCCTGAGAAGTGCATGCTTGGATGCAATCTCTTCGATTTCCAACTGAAGATCACATCCGGGTTCACTACCGATGCAATACTCGCCCGGTGTGATGATTTTGCGCAGCATTTCCGTGCCATCCCTGGACACAATGACTTCTGTTTGTGGATGATTCATCCGCTTTAGTTCGTGTTAAAAAACTGTGGCTGCTGAGGGTTCATCGGAGGAACGTCTGGCAAGCTTTGTTTTTTTTGCGCAGCCCTGGCGCGCCATTCGGTGGCTTTTGTTTGGTCCCTGGGAATGAAAATCCCTGAATCATACATACCTGCGAGCATTGATTGCGCGCTGGCAAGCCCATTCTCAGCGGCTTTCTTGATCCACTTGAATGCTTCATGCCCATCGACCGCCACCCCCATGCCCATGAGATACATTTCTCCTAGTCTGGCTTGCGCCGGGATATTGCCATTTTGAGCTGCCTGGAAAATCTCGTCGAAGGTTCTTGGACGCTCCAAGTCCTTTTCTCCGGTCAATATTCGATCAAGATAAAATTGAGCGTCAGCATTGCCTTTTTTCGCAGCCATCCGAAACCATGCCATGGCATTGGCGTCGTCCTTGGGAGCGCCTGTTCCATATAAACTCATAAGCCCGAGGATCGTTTGAGCACTTGCAGCTCCTTTGTCTGCCGCTTTTTGAAACCATTCGTATGCTTTTGAAACATCTGCTGGAATTCCCCTGCCTTCGATATACATGTGCCCAAGGTCAACCTGAGCCCAGTGGTACCCATTTTCGGCAGACTTACGCACCCATTCAAAGGCTTTGGCATCGTCTCTAGGTAGTCCTCTGTCGCCGTAATACATCCGACCAAGGGAAAGTTGGGCAATGACGTTCCCTTGTTCGGCAGACTTTTGAAGCCACTCGACGGCTTTAGCCGGATTCCATGGAACACCTCGGCCATTCCTGTAGCACACACCCAAACGACGCTGGGCATCGGCGTTGCCGTTTTCAGCGAGTTGCTCATACCAGGCTGCAACTTTTGTCCACTGCGTTGGCTGCAGAGAGATATTGCCGTCGCCATACATGTTTCCAAGAGCGACATCGGATTCAAAGTGCCCTTGCTCAGCGGCTTTTCGGTACCACCCAGCGGCTTTTGGCAAA
>CAIYQA010000352.1 GCA_903928175.1 uncultured Spartobacteria bacterium
AAGGCGAGCAGCCACCAATAGCTTTTCACCGGGTTGATCGCCTGGGCGCCGTCCGCCAGCAGCGAACCCCAGCTTGCCTGCGGCGCTTGGATTCCCAACCCGAGGAAGCTCAGGAACGATTCGTCGAGGATCACCGCCGGAACCGTGAGCGTGAGATAAACGATCACCACGCCCACGAGATTGGGAAGCAAATGGCGTGTGAGGATTTTCCAATGGCTCTGGCCCAGGCTGCGCGCCGCGAGGACGAACTGCTGGGACTTGAGCGCAAGCACCTGGCCGCGCACGATGCGGGCCATGGTGAGCCATTCGATAAGGCCCAGCGAGAGGATCAAGATCACGATGCGCGAGTAGCTGACGAGGCCGGGAATTCCCGCCAGCCAGACTTTCATGCGTGCATCAAAGGCGTTGATGGCGATGAGCAGGATGATCAGGCGCGGCACGGCGTAGAGGATTTCCACAAAGCGCATCATCGCCCCGTCGGTCTTGCCGCCCGCATAGCCAGCCACCAGTCCGTAAGCCGTGCCGATGAAAAACGCGATGAGCGCGCCCGCGATGCCCACCGCCAGCGAAACGCGCGCGCCGCTCAGAACCCGGTAGAGCATGTCCTGCCCGTGAAGATCGGTGCCGAAAGGATGCGCCCACGAGGGCGCAGCGAATTGATCGGCGCTCACTTCGCCCGCCATGCCAGGCATGAGCATCGGCCCAAAAACAGCGGCCAACACCACCAGCGCCAGAATCACCAACGACCAGCGGGCCGCGCCGCCGCGCGCCAGGAGCCGTTGCCAGGTGGATGGGTTCGAGGCGTCACTCATACGATTTGATGCGGCGGTCCAGCCACGGGTAAGCAATATCCACGAGCAGGTTTAAGAAGACGAGCAGCGCGCAATAGACAATCACCACGCCTTCCAGCAAAAAACCGTCGCGGTTTTGGATCGAGTTGACGAAAAATCCGCCCGCGCCCGGAATATTAAAAATCGTTTCCACCACGATGGAGCCGGTCAGCAAATTGGCGGCGAGCGGACCGATAAACGAGATCACCGGCAACAGCGCGATCTTTGCCGCGTGCAGGGAAACCACCCGCCATTCGGCAAGACCTTTGGCGCGTGCGGTGCGGATAAAATCCTGGCCGAGCACCTCCAGCATGCTTGTGCGGGTGAGCCGGGCGATGTAGGCCACATAAGGCCCGGCGAGCGTGAGCGCCGGAAGAATGAGGCTCAAGGGACTGCCCCAGCCTCCCACCGGCAGCCAGCCCAGTTGGAGCGCGAAAATTAAGATCAAGAGCGGACCGGTGACGAAGGTCGGGATGGAAATCGCCAGCAGCGAGAGGAGCATCGCACCGGTTTCACCCGCCGTGCCCCGACGCACTGCGGCCCAACCGCCAAGCAGCACGCCGCCGAGCGTCGCGAGGCAAAACGCCGCTGCGCCCAATGCCGCCGAGACCGGGAGGGTCTGGGCGAGCAGTTCGTTGACCGTCCGGTTGCGGTAGCGGGTGGAAGGACCAAGATCGCCCTGAATCAGCCGCCCCAGATACGCCGTGTATTGTTGCCAGGGCGTGCCGTCGTAATGGAACTTCACCTCCAGCGCATGCTTGGCCTGCGGCAACAACTCGCGCTCCCGGTCGAACGGTCCGCCAGGAGCGGAGCGCATCAGGAAAAACGTGATCGACACGACGCAGAACAGCACGAGCAGCATCGAGGCGAACCGGCGAAGGGCAAAAGCGGCCATGTGAAGGCGCACTTTAGCGTACCCCGGAAAAAACTCACGCAAAGACGCAAAGGCGCGAAGAAATCTCACACAGAGGCACGGAGACACAGAGGCAAAGAGGCACTGAGGCACTGAGGCACTGAGGCACTGAGGCACTGAGAAGAGTTGAGGTTTTTCATTATTTCATTAACACCGGGCTTTAGCCCGGTGCCAGGGAGCAAGCTAATATCCAGCCGTTTCAACGGCTTCCTTGCTCTGAGCGAACCGAAGATAAGCCGTTAAAACGGCTTTTCCCGCGTGCGAGTTCTCACCGGGCTAAAGCCCGGTGTTAATGAAAATCCTCACTCCAGAATCCTCACTCCAGAAAGAGCTTACGCTTCGAACAATCCCAACTCCGGTGCGGCTTCGCCGACACGCAACTCCGCTTCACGCTTCTCCAGCCGCGTTCTCGCCTCGGCGAGGTAGCCCTCGTCAATGTCAAAGCCGATGAACCGGCCCGCGCCACATTCCGCGGCGGCCAGGGCGGCATGGCCAATGCCGTTGAACGGATCGAGCACGAGGCTCTGCGCATCGACACCGTGCAGGCGCAAACACATTGCCGCAAGCTCGACCGGGAAGGTGGCCGGATGCGGTCGCTCCTTGTCCCGGCTCACGATGGTTTCGTAGGGGACAAACCAGTTGTTGCCCCGGCAGCGCCGGTCGCGGCCTTCGGTGTGGCTCCAGCGGGCGATGTTGCTCTTGTCCGAATAGGGAACGCCGACGGCGAGGCGGTCCACCGGCACCTTGCCGCTCTTGGTGAAGTGAAAGACGTATTCGTGGCAGTCGGTCACATAGCGCGGCGAGTTGATCGGCTTGAAATGGCCCGCCGAAATCTGTTCGCCCGCGCGGGTCTCCACGGTGATGGACTTGATCCAGTGGAACGTGTTTTGGAGCACAAAAAGCTCACTAAAGCGGAGGGCGAGCTGGTGCGGCAGGAGCGGATTCGCAGGCGACGCGCCGACATTCAGGAAAAACGATCCTTCCAGTTTGAGCACCCGACGCACTGCGGTCGCCCAGCGCATGGACCATTCGAGGTATTCGCTGCGGCTGGCGGTGTCCTCGAATTGGGAATAGCGGATGCCGAGATTGTAAGGCGGCGAGGTCACCACCACATCCACCGACTCGGAATCCATCGCCTGCATGCCCGCGATGCAATCGCCGTGGCGCAGTTCAAAACCGGGAGGGGAGGGCATGGTATCGAGGAAATCAGGAAAACAATCTATCAGGAAATCAGGAAATCAGGAAAGGAAATAACCCGGGCGTGATTAAAAGGGGGCGTGATTCAAAGTGGGTTAATAAAAGCGGCTCCGCGCCGGAGGCGCTCGCCTCCGGGGAGCGCACGCGTCTCGCGTGTTGGCAGGGGCGTCCCGCCCTTGCGAACTTCCAATCCTCAGCAGCGAAAGAGCGTTAATCAGGCTCAACGCGTCCGCCGCACACCCCGCGAAAAGTTCGTTTCGGCGGGACGCCGAAACCAGCAGCCGGGACGGCTGCGCTCCCCGGACGAATCGCTCTGCACCTCACCCACTTTGAATCACGCCCGCAAAAGATGCAGTTTTGCATTCGGGCTGGCCATAAATAACGCCGTGCAATAGGATGAAAAGCGATTAGCGGCCAATTTTCTGCAAAAACCGCAGCAAGAGAGTGTTGCGCGAGCGGAATGGAGTTTATGCACCCCGCTTGCGGCTTGGAAAAGGCGGTATGATTGGAGCGCATGTCCAGCTGTGCGTAATGACTCCCCTGCCCTGCCGATTTGGCACCCCGTCAGGAACAAGTGGGGGTGATAGGAGCAACCAAAAAGTCTACGTTCGAAGAGGGTCGCGCACGGGTCGCCGTGAACAACGACGAATTACTTGAACTCGTAGCAAACCTTGACAACGGCTCCGAGTAAATATCACATAAGTCGCATGAGAACATGCGACTTGCGATGGCTCATAACCTGAAGGCCGCGGGTTCAAATCCCGCCCCCGCAACCACTTTGAAGAGGCTTACAGACGAAAGTTTGTAAGCCTCTTTCATTTTCCCTGCGGTCGGCACTCGCGACTGACCTCGAGGAGTTTTCTCAGTTCCGCCACGGTCACTTCTGCTGCGAAATGCTCGGCGGCAGCGGCTTTTCCGCAAACGCCAAAACGCTCTCCCAATGTCGGATCGCGAAGAAGGGTTTCCAGAGCGTCGGCCAACTGGTGCGGTTGCTTTTGATCCACGAGCAGACCGGTCACGCCGTGCGCAACCATCTCGGGCACGGCCGCCAACCGCGTGGAGACGACAGGCAGGCCCGCCGCCATGGCCTCAATAATGACGGTGGGCAGCGTGTCCATGCCGCCGTCGGGTTCGGTGGCGCACGCCAACACAAATACCCGCGCCTCGCTCAAAAGCCTGCGAATTTCCTCTTGCGGCTGCGGGCCGGAAAGGCTGACGGTGCCTTGCAAGCCGCGTTCGGCGATACGGGCGCGCAGTGGTTCCTCCAATGGGCCGCCGCCAATGATGGCGCATTCAAAGTCGAGCCCCCGGTCGCGCAGCAGGGCGCAAGCGTCAATCAAATCCGCGAACCCTTTTTTTTCGATACAGCGCCCGATGGAAACCAGGCGCGGGCGGCCCAGGGCGGGGTTGGGCTGGAGGAATCCGGCGGCGCCGATGCCGTTATAGACGCGGTGGATTTTCGCGGCGTGGTCCGGATGCCGCCGGGTAAGCCAGTCGCGGGTGAAATCGGAAACCGTCACCACAAAAGCCGCTTCGCGCACGAGATCGCCGAGCTGCACCGGGAAATCTGTTGCGACGAACATATCATTGGCGTGCCCGGTAAAGCTAAAGCTGATTCCGTAAAATTCTTTGATCCAGTAGGCGGTGCGCGCGGCGATACCCGCAAAATGGGCATGGACATGGCGCACTCCTTGCGCCTGGAGCCGTTTACCGAGCCACGCGGCGGCCAGCACGCGACCTTTGTCGGGGCGCTTGCCCCAGCCGCGGAGGGTCCGGATCACCTTCCAGGGATACCGCCCCAACAGGCGGAGCGTCTTCATTTCCAGCGCGAGCGCGTCGGGTTCCGGCAGGTAACGCACAGCGCGGGCGAGTTCTTCCGGGCAATCCGCGGGGAGGTCCTTGGGGACGCGAATGGAGTAGATCGGAGCGGCCACTCCCTGGCGGCGCATCTCCAAAACCTCACGGTAACAGAACGTCTGGGTGAAGGAAGGGAACCGCTCGAAGAGGTAGGCGAAGGGCATGGGGGAAAGTTGAGAGAGAAAGAAGTTGAGAGTTGAGTGAAGGAGGCGGCTGCGGAAACCAGAATGCCGTGAGACGATTTCTCTCTCAACACTCAACTTCTTCCTCTCTCAACTCTTTTCGGCGGTTTTCCGATCTGGATCGCTTCGTCATAACACGCTTCGAGCTTCGCTGCGGCGCGACTTTGCTCGAATTCCGCGTGAACGCTTTGCGAAGCTGCGACGCCCATCTGCCGCAGGATTTCGGGGGATTGCACGAAGCGCCGAAGCGCCGCAGCCAGGGCGTTGGCATCGCGCTCCGGCACAAGGAATCCCGTGACCCCATCGCGCACCGCCTCGGGGATGCCGCCGTGGAGGGTCGCCGCAACGGGCAACCCCGTGGACATCGCTTCCAGCATGGAGTTGGGAATCCCCTCCTGATCCTGTTTTGCCGTCACCTCGCTCGGGTGCAGAAAAAGATGCGCGCGCGCATACAAGGCATTGAGTTGGGCCTGGTTGAGAAACCCCGGGAAACGCACCGCCTCGCCCAACCCCATTTCCGCAGCGAAATGGCAGAGTTCCTCCCGCATCGGCCCGTCGCCGACAATGGTGAAGGTCGCCTTGGGGAAATCGCGTCGGAATTCTGCGAACGCCTGGAGCGCCGTGCGCAATCCTTTTTTGGCAATGAGTCGGCAGGTCTGCACCAAATGCCAGGCCCCGTCGGAAGGCGTCGCGCGCTCCACCAAGGGGAACTCCGCCAGAGGAATCCCCGTGCGGTTGAGGCGGATCTTCTCGGCCGGGCAACCGATGGCTTTGAGGCGCTCGGCCAGCGATTGCGAACGCGCCAGCACCAACGGCACGAGCGTGAAGAGCTGTTGCATTTCCCCGAGGTACTTCGGCTGATGCTCCCGGGGCATGACGTCCGCTCCGTGGAAGGAGACAACCGAAGGGCGTTCCCACCAGTCCAGAAATGCGCGAAGATGCACCCCTGTGTGGCCAAAGTAAACGTGCAGCAGATCCGCGTGCCGACGCCCGAAGAGTTCCTGCAATGGCTCCATCTCCCCCCGGTAATAGAGCGCCGGAACCCGCTGGATGAATTTCAAATAAAACCGCCGAAACAAAGCCTGCTGAGCCTCGGGCAGGAGTTCGATCTCCGCAAAGGGATACCGCTCCGCGCATTGCCGCTCTTTGGTGACAATAAAGGTGCCATACCGTTGCAGTGCGCTGACCTGCCGGTAAATGTGCAGCATCTCCGGCTTGAGAAACGTGGTGCAATAGCTGGCGACAATCGGCTTCTCCATGGCGGGGCAATAAAACTACGAAGTCCTGGTGTCATCGGTCCCCGCGGAAGGCTGTTCTTCGCCCTCGGGGAAGAGATGCCGCTCCAGGCTCGCTTTCAGCGCATCGATTCCTTCCCCCAGTTCCGCCGAAACCGGGATGATCTCCCGTTTGGGGAACCGTCCCCGGAAATGCCGCAGATTTTCCTCCGCGCGCGGGTCATCCATTTTGTTGGCCACGATGACCCACGGGCGGTCGGGTAGCGTCGGGTCGTAAAGCCCGAGTTCCTTGCGGAGCTGGCCCAGGTCGTCAATCGGATTGCGGTCTTCGCTCCCGGCCATGTCGATCACGAAAAGCAGCACGCGGCAGCGGACGATGTGCCGGAGAAATTCGTGGCCGAGGCCGACGTTCAAGTGTGCCCCTTCCACCAGCCCGGGGATATCCGCCACGGCCGCCCGCCGGAAGCCGGGAAATTCAACAATCCCCACAATCGGGTGCAGCGTGGTGAACGGATACGGCGCGACCTTCGGGTGGGCGGAAGAAATTTTGCCCAGCAGCGTGGATTTGCCGGCGTTGGGATAGCCGACCAGCCCCGCGTCGGCGATCTTGCGAAGTTCCAGCAGAAAATACCCTTCCTCGCCGTCGTGACCCGGCTCCCACTGGCGCGGCACGCGGTTGCGCGAGCTCTTGTAATGGATGTTGCCGCGCCCGCCCTGGCCGCCTTTGCACAGGATCAACTCGGCCCCTTCGCGGTCGAGGTCGGCCATCAATTCGAGTTCCCCGATTTCGGTGCTCTCCGCCACGGTCTCCGCGGCTTGGGCTCCGACACTGGATTCGGTTTCGCCAATCGTCACCATTTCCTCCACGCCGCCTTCGGGATTTTCAAGCTCCCACTTTTGCGGCTTCGGCGCGAAGGGCGAAACGCCGCCCGGCAACCGGTAAACCAGCGTGCCGATGGGCACCTTCACGATCCGGTCTTCCGCGGCCCGCCCGTATTTCTGCTTGCCCATGCCGTTGGCTCCCGACTTGGCGCGGACAATCGGCTCATAAAAGAACGGGGTCAGGTTGTCGATGTGGGGATCGGCCACTAAAACGATGCTTCCGCCGCGGCCTCCGTCCCCGCCGTCCGGGCCGCCTTTGGGCACAAATTTCTCGCGGCGAAAACTGCAACTGCCATCCCCGCCGTCCCCGGCCTTTGCGTAAATTTTAATATGGTCAACAAACATGATGAATTTTTTGGGGCATTTTGAAACGCCGGGTAATCGTTCCTTATACAGGGTTTCCCCCCGCCCGGCAATGGCCGCGCACGGGAATCTTTCCGTGGGTCCGGCGATCCCCCACCCCAAAAACAGACCCCCCCAGAGTTGCGCCGTTGCGAATTTGTTATGCAACCCCGCGCATTCCATGAACCACCGAACTGTTCCTACGGAGCTTTCCTTTGGACAACTGTTTCTTTTTCAGGAAAGAGCCCCCCGGCAGCCCGTTTTGTATCCTCCTTATAAATTGCGGCTACGCACGTTGCGCCTGAGCCTCAGAATCGCCGCCCTTTCCGGGGTGCTGCTCGGTTTTGGCATCTCCGTGCTGCTCCAAATTTTTTGGCTGCTCGCTCACTGATTCCGCCGGTTGATCCACGTGAAAAGGATCGCCCAAAAAGTCAGCGCGAGGCTGAAGAGCGGAATCTGGAGAAGCGGGGGGAGCGAGTACACCATGGTCACCACGGGAAACCAGACACCCCACGTCGCCACCAGCGCGGGAAAGGTTCGCTCCTTGTAAAAGCGCCCGGTGAGCACGCGCCCCATGCCAGCGAGACGGTATCCCAGGTTTTTCCACTCAAAGACGGCCAACCCGAACGGCGCAGCATAGAGCGGGTTATAGACAAACTGATCGACCAACACCTTTTTCACCACCGTGGGAAAATCCACTTGTGGCCCGAAGAGCACCGCCTGAAACCGGTAGAACCCGTCCACAACCATCCCTTGCGAACCCCAAAACAGGACGCCAAAGAGCAGATTGGCTGCGTTTTCCCGACGCACACGGCCCCTTTGGAGCACCACCACCGCAAGAAGCTCGGGGAGCACTCCCCCTGCGATTGCGGCGGCGACGAACGAAAACCCGTAACCCCAGCGCGCCTTGAACCCGGCCAGGCGCACCAGCCAGGCTGAGACGGGCGGGTAATAGTAATAGGCCAGAACCAGAGCGATCATCGTCATCTGGACGATCAGCCCCGGCACGAAGTTCGCCCGGACGGCCTGAAGCCCGATACCTAAAGGAAGTGCGTCGTTTTGGCGTGGTATTTTCACAAGCAAACCGCGAAGGGTAATCGACTTTGCCACAAAAACCAGTTTTCAAACGGGCCGCAACCCCGTAAAAGAGAGCCTCCCATGGCCCCACACGAAATCTTTTCCCAAATGACGCCCGGCGTCTCCTCGCAGATCTTCAGCTTCCTGTTTGAAAAAGAGAAGCCGCTCTATAAGGCGACCATTGATGCGCTGGCCAAGAAACGCAATCTGCGCCCGGTGTTCGTCGAGCGCAAACCGCGCGAAGAACGGTTCGCGTGGCTGAAGGATTCGCTTTCCCGCGCTGTGAATGACGGGGTCGCCGCGCACCTGCTCCAGGTTTGGTTGATCGGGACCCAATCCGCGCTGCTCTGCGATTTCCTCGACGCCCTGGGCATCGCCCATGACGAAAACGGCACCGTGGAGCAACTCCCGGCCGCGCCTGCGAAAGAGCCCCTTGCGGGGGCGATCGACACCCTCCTCTCCAAGCACGACGCCGAACACGTGAGCATCTATTTGCACACCTTTCAGGCGCTGCACGAAGAAGGCGGCTGGCCCACGCTGGGCGAGTTGCTGGAGGCCGATCCGCGCTTGAAACCGGGGGTTTAGGCATCTCTCAACCAAAATTTTTGGCCTGCTCCCAAACGCCTGTGTCCGGGCTGTTTGCAGACCGGTAATAGCCTGTGCAAGTTCCTGCGAAGGGGGGAAATAGTGTCCAAGCAAAAATTACTTTAGCCCGCATACTTCACCGTTAAAATCCTTCAGTGATTTTACACGTGGCCAGAGGCTCGAAGGGGCACGGCGGGCTGTTTTTGTGCGAGTTTGAGCCGGATTGCCGGTATCGAGGCGTAGTCCCCCTTACCCCCGTTGTTTTTCGCGTGCCGGGGACAGCACCCAAAGCGCCTCACCCGGTGGCCAGCCTGCTTGTCATCCCTCGCTCGCTCGGGATGACGCATGGCGCCGACTCTTCCTCTTCCTCTTCCTCTTCCTCTTCCT
>CAIYQA010000353.1 GCA_903928175.1 uncultured Spartobacteria bacterium
AAAAAGTGTAAACCATCCGCCCGGTCTAAAGTGTAAAGGATCCTCGGCTCGCACAATGCGGTGCGCCGTTGGCGCTGCATGCAAAGTCTCCACATTACACCACTTTTAATTGCACCCAGTTCCTGGGCAGTTCATCAAAAAGAATTGACGAGCCCCCACGTCCCCTGGTATTTGTTCAAACATTCCAACCAATGCCTCCTGCCTCTCCTGCCTCTTTTCCTGCTCATTTACGGCTCGATCCCAAAAGCCCGCTGCCGCTCCATGCCCAGGCGGAGCTGTTGCTGCGGGAGCTGATTCGCCAGCCGGAGTATTATTGCGGAGGACTGCTGCCGAATGAAGTGGCGCTCTCCAGCTCCCTGGGGATCAGCCGCAACACCCTGAGGGCCGCCATCGGCAGGCTCGTCGCTGAGGGTCGCCTGAATCGCAAGTCGGGCGTGGGAACCCGGGTGGCGGAGCCGCGCGTGCACTCGGGGGTCGGGGCCTGGCAGAGTTTCACTCAGGAGATGAAAGCGAAGGGGATCAAGGTGGAGACCTATTCCGTGAAAGCGGCCATGACTCCCGCCTCGTTGGAAGCCGCGCATGCATTGCAAATTCCCGAGGGGAGCGAGGTGCTGCGCGTGGAACGGTTGCGCGGCTGGGATGGAAAACCGGAGGTGTTTTTTCAATCCTACCTCCACCCGCGCCTGAGGTTGTCTCCCGAAGATGATTTTAGCCGGCCGCTCTACGAATTGATCCGCGAACGCAGCGGTACTGCCGCGGATGAATCCGTCGAAGTTCTCAAGGCGATCAATGCGGATCGCGCGTTGGCGCGCCTGCTTCGGACCACCATCGGCACGGCGCTCCTTTGCCGCGATCGCGTTGTGCTTGACGCTGGCGGCAGGCCGATGGAATACGCGCTGGTTCATTATTGCTGCGGCCGTTTCAACCTCACTCTCAACCTGCGGCAGAATTACCCCTCCTCATGACAAATTCTTCCTCCGCTCGTCTTTCTACCCTCGCCTGTGACATCGGCGCCACGCGCATCAAACTCGGCCTCGTGCATGAAGCGAAGGTCATCGCCCAGGATATGATTGCATCCTACTCTGAAGGTCCCCTCGCAGACCGGCTTCCTGATCTGGCTGCCGCTTTCCGCAAACTCTGCGCGGCCAACGGCATCAAGCCCCGGGATTGCGCGGGAATCAGCCTGTCGCTGCCGAGCATCGTCGATGCCGCAACCGGCCGCATCCTGGCGGAGTATGGCCGCTTCCGCGACATGCCCGGCCTCGACCTGCGCGGGTGGGCAAAGGCGGAGTTTGGCCTGCCGCTGGCGCTGGAAAACGATGCGCGGATGGCAACCATTGGAGAATGGCGGCACGGGGCCGGACGCGGCTGCGATGATTTGGTGATGATCACGCTTGGAACGGGCCTCGGCACCTCGGCAATCTGCCAAGGCCGGGTGCTCCGGGGCAAGCACGGGCAAGCGGGCTGCCTCTGCGGCCATCTCACGCTCCATTATAACGGGCGGCCGTGCGGCTGTGGAAATATCGGGTGCGCGGAGGCGGAGGCATCCAGCAAATTTCTTTCGGAGTTGGCCCACGCGCGCCCGGATTTTGCGCAAAGCGCGCTCCGGCACGAGCCGCTGCTCGATTTCGCCGCTGTCTTCCGCCGCGCAGCCGAGGGGGACGCGTGTGCGCTGGCCATTCGCGAGCACAGTTTGCGGGTCTGGTCGGCACTGGCGGTGAATCTCATTCACGCCTACGACCCGGAGTTGGTGATCGTGGGCGGCGGCATCATGGGCAGCGCCGATGTGATCCAACCGGCCATGCAGGCGTACATTGACCAACACGCCCACACTCCCTGGGGCCGCGTGCGCGTGGTTCCGTCGCAACTGGGGGACGCCGCCGCGCTCATTGCCGGCGCATGGCTCCTCCAGGAACAATCCCTTTCATTGTGAGAACACCCAACTACGACAAATCCCCGAGCGTCGCCGTTCCCGGCGGCGAGAACGCCTGCGTGCAAGGCTGGGACGCCATTGGCGCCCGCCTCAAAACCGCCATCGCCCAACATCCCCAAAAGAAACGGGTGGTGGTGGTCGAGTGCTATCCCGGCACCGACGAAGCGCAAATCCGCACCGAACTGACCGCGCAGCTCAAGCCCGCGCTGGTGCTCGACGCCGCCCAGGCGATGCGCCCCCCGGAGCAGATCGATGCGCTGGTCGCGCCATTTTTGGGCGGCAACGACCCGGTGTTCGGCTTTCTCTGCGGCCTCGCGCTGCCTGAGTTCTTTGAGGAGGCCAGGGTGGATCAACTCCGAAACCAAATCGGCGCGGTTCAGGAAGGCGTGGTGCTGGTTGTCGGCTGCGGCGCGCGCTTGATTGCGAAGGGGAACCTCCTCGTCTATGCCGATCTCGCGCGTTGGGAAGCGCAACTTCGCTTCCGGCGCAACGAGGCGGGCAACCTGGGCGTGGAAAACCGGACGCTCGCCGCCAATCTCCAATACAAACGCGCATTCTTCATCGACTGGCGCGTGGCCGACCGCTGGAAGCGTCCGCTCATTTCCCAATGGGACTTCGTGCTCGATACCCACACGCCCGGCGCGCCGAAACTGGCGGAGGGCGACGCCGTGCGGCGTGGGTTGCGCGAAGCCGCGGCGCGCCCGTTCCGCGTGGTCCCATTTTTCGATCCCGCACCCTGGGGCGGGCAATGGATGAAGGAGGTGTGCGACCTCGACCGGAGCCAGAAAAACTACGGTTGGTGTTTCGATTGCGTGCCGGAGGAAAACAGCCTTTACCTGGATTTCGGAGCGCTGCGGATCGAGCTTCCTTCGATCAACCTGGTGTTCGACCAGCCGCGCGCGCTTTTGGGCGAGGCGGTCCATGCCCGTTTTGGCGATGAGTTCCCGATTCGGTTCGATTTTCTCGACACCATCGGCGGCGGCCATCTCTCCTTCCAGGTGCACCCGCTGACGGAATTCATCCAACACCATTTCGGCATGCACTACACGCAGGACGAGAGCTATTACATGCTCGACGCCACCGAGGGGGCGACGGTTTATCTCGGATTAAAAGACGGGGTGGATCCGGCAGCGATGCTCCGCGATCTGGAGGCCGCACAGACCGGGGCCGCGCCGTTTGACGCGGACCGCTATTCCAACCAGTTCCCCGCCAAAAAGCATGACCATTTCCTGATCCCTGCGGGAACGGTTCACTGTTCCGGCAAGAATTCGATGGTGCTGGAAATCAGCGCGACGCCGTACATTTTCACGTTCAAGATGTGGGACTGGGGGCGGCTTGGCCTCGACGGCAAACCGCGCCCGATCCATCTGGCGCACGGGGCTGCGAATATTCAGTGGGATCGGACGACTTGCTGGGTGGAAAAAAATCTCGTCAACGTCGTGGAGCCTTTGGGCAGCGGCGACGGCTGGCGCGAGGAACGCACCGGGTTGCACGCGCGCGAATTTATCGAAACGCGCCGCCATTGGTTCACCGGGACCGTGCCGCACCACACGCACGGCGGCGTCAACGTGTTGAATCTTGTCGAAGGCGAGGAAGCGATTGTCGAGAGCCCGAGCGGCGCTTTCGAGCCGTATGTGGTCCACTACGCGGAAACCTTCATCGTTCCCGCTGCGGTCGGCCCGTACACCATCCGCCCCCATGGTCCCTCCGTGGGTCGCGAGTGCGCCACGCTCAAAGCTTTTGTGAGGGTCTAACCCTTTATGCTGAAGCTGGAAGAACTCGTCTCCGGATTCGATCCGGCTACGGGAACCGTCGCCGGTGCCCCCGCCACCGAACGGCGTCTGAGCGATCTGCGCGGCTGTTTTGTCGATACGGCAGCCTATGAAGCGGCATTGGCAGCCGGTGATCCATTGCTGTACCGCGTGGCCGCCGTTGAACCCGGCCGCGGCTCTGGCGATCTCCACTACGGCGTGGGGATGCTGATGCCAGGCCGGATTGGCGACGAATATTACATGACCAAAGGGCATTTCCATGCCCGGCGCGAAGCGGCCGAGCTTTATTTCGGACTCTCCGGCGAAGGAATGATGCTGTTGGAGGACGAGGCGACCGGCGAAAGCCGCATGGTTCCCTTGCTCCCGAACCAAGCGGTTTACGTCCCCGGCTTTACGGCTCACCGGACCATGAACACCGGGAGCGTTCCGCTCACCTACATCGGCGTTTACCCTGCCACGGCGGGGCATGATTACGGCGCGATCGCGAAGCGGAATTTTCGCTGTGTCGTGGTCGAGCGCCACGGCAGCCCGGTCCTGTTGGAAAGAAATTCCCTCGCATGAACTACGTCACCAAGCCGATCCCATCCGAAAAGCCGCCCATCTCGTTCGTCGAACGCCCTTGGGGCTCGTTCAAACAATACGCCAACAACCGCGATTGCACCGTGAGCTTGATGACGGTGCTTCCCGGCCAGCGGCTCAGCCTGCAATCGCATACCGGCCGGGCGGAGCTCTGGATTGTCATCGACGACGGCGTGCTGGTGCATGTCGGCGAGGAAGAACGCCTCTACAATGCAGGCGACGAAATCTGGATTCCAGCCAACGAAAAACACCGGCTGAGTTGCGGAGGCAAAACACCGGTGCGCGTGTTCGAAGTCGCTTTCGGCAACTGGCAGCAGAACGATATTCAACGCTACGCAGACGATTGCAGCCGGTAATCTCGTCTGGAACCGTGAAGATTTTGGGCCCGACGGAACACACCCGGGCGAAAGCGGAAGGCAAAAAGTCGCCGGGCAACTTTTGCAATTTTTCAAAACCGACTCGCTTGCCCGAACCTGGTTCATAAAAAAATGAACTTGGGGCGGATTGTGTTTTAGAGCGTTTTTGGTTTGAGTGTTTACAATGATCCGGGAGCGCCGTGGGTTGGTGCGCGGCTTTTGAAGCGAAGCGGCTGTATTTATGAATACAGCCCGAGCTTCAAGGGCCGCGCAACAGCCCGCGCCGCCCCGGAGCGTGTAAACAATAAAAGCAAAACCGCTCTAGAAATACGGCGCTTTGGGCTGGGTTTCAAAAGTTGCTGCGCACCTCTTTGTGAACCCGAAGGGTTCCAAGCGAATAGCCGGGGGTTGAGCGTAGCGACACCCCCCGGATTGAATAAACCCATCGTCACACCCCAAAGGGGTGGCAGAGAGCGGGTTTCTGCCACCCCTTTGGGGTGTGCGCGTTGTGGACGCAGGTCCGGTGGTGTCGGCGCGCATGCGCGCACCTCAACCTCCGGCTATTGTCTTTAAACCCTTGCTTCGGGTTATAGATTCTTCGGGTTTATAGATTCTCTTTGCAGCCGCTGCCGGAAAGCGTCGTCAGGTCAGCAAATCCCCGAGGCATTCTTACAGGTGACGCATCATGCCGTGCGGAGTATTTTCTATGAACGGCGAATCACTCCAACATGTCTTCTTTTTTATCCGATAAAGAAAGCCGATTGAATACCGTTCTGGAAGCTGTTCCCAATGGAATTTTGGTGGTCAACAAGGAGGGCAAAATTGATCTCACCAGCTCCGAAGCGGAGCGGATGTTTGGCTACGAACGGGGAGAGTTGATCGGGAAATCCGTGGAGATCCTGGTGCCGCCCAAGGTGCGGAGATCTCACCCGAAACTGGTTTCCCGAAATCTCGGAAGGGATCGCACCGGAAATTCTTTTATGCGGTTCTCCGATGGCATTGAGGCTTTGAAATATCTTCGCCAGCAGGGCGAACATGCGGATGCCCCTTTGCCTGACGTGATTCTGCTCGATCTCAAAATGCCCAGGATGGACGGCCATGAAGTATTAAGTGCGATCAAGGCGGACGAACATCTGGCAGGCATCCCTGTAGTCATCCTGACTGCCTCCAATGCGGAAATCGACCGTTGCAAAGCGTGCAACCTGCACGCCAACAGATGCCTGGTGAAGCCCGTCGACTTGAAATCCTTTCAGCAAATGGTGCGCGACCTTGGCCTCTATTGGGGCATGTGGAACATACCCGGAGCCGGTCGGGAAAGAAGCGCATGAAATCCTCCGAGACTCTTTGCGTAATGATAACGATGCGCATGCACAGATCATCGAGCGGCATATCGCGCGAGGGAGTCATGGATTTTGGATATTACCGAAGCACCTCCTGAACCCACATCGCGTAGGTCAGGTTCACCCAAACTTCCTGGCTGCCGGGCGGTGTGTACCAACCCCCCTGCGGATTGCGCGCCACCATCCGAACGCGGTACCATTGCTGGTCTCCCGCCGACGCGATCACCCGGTACACGGCGACCGGCCTCTGGTTCATGTTGGCGGCAACGGGCGGCAACACGGCGACGGGTGCCGCGCCGTCCTGAAATCCGATGGCATAATGGGCTCCCGGTTTGAGGGACATGCCTTGAGCGTGCGCGGAGAGCGGCAGGCCCAAACCAACGAAAATCCCGACCGCTCCCGCACTCCAAGCTCTCCCTCGCTTCATAAGAACGCCTCTCCTAAAAACCCATCCTCAAAAGGTTCGGGTGTGAAACATCCGTTGCGTGCCTCCAGGGGGAAGGCCATTCGGGTGATTCTATCGGCTTGACTTTCCCGGCTGAATTTGGGCAAGTGTATACATCGTATTGGCCATGCCCAAGGAGCCTTCATTTCGCCAAAGACACAGAACTGCCCGGGTCGGAGCAGGTGTTGCGTTTGCCCTCATGGGCTTTGTTTCCTCCCTGCACGCCAACTTGTTGGTGAACGCCGGCTTTGAAGCGCCCACCCTTGCCAAGGATACTTATTCGATCCTGGATCAATCCAAGGTTCCCGGTTGGAAGTCCACGGCTACCGACCAGAAAATCGAGGTTTGGAGCACCCCATTCAACGGCGTTTCCGCTTTTGAAGGCAACCAGTTCGCCGAGATCAATGCCAACATGCAGGAGACCCTTTATCAGGATGTCACTGGCGTCGCCGCAGGGGAAACATTGACCTTCCAACTGGCGCACCGGGGCCGTGCAACCACCGAGTCGATGCGATTCACGATCACCGACCTGGGCATAGACGGGATCTACGGCACGGCGGATGACACCACCCTCTTTGCCAAAACCTACTCGGATGGCACGGGGAACTGGGGTTTTTACACCAGCGCGACCGAAGCCCAAATCCTCTCCAAGGGAGACACCATCCGGGTCTCCTTCGCTTCTCTCACGCCGGGCTCCGTCGGAAATTTTCTGGACGCCGTTGCGCTCAATGCCACTCCTGCCACTGTGGCGCCTGAACCCGGAGTGTGGGCGGCCTTGTCTTTACTTTTCTTTGCCACTTTCGGACGAATGGCGCTTCGGCGGATGGGCGCTTGAAGTCTGAGGCAGGTGGATCGTGCGCTCCGCGCGCGATTCCGGGGGTGGCGTCGCAAACAAAATCAGATCGCTGCGCTCGATGTGCTTTGAAAAATCGAGAGAAGTTCGCCGAGGCGAGACGCCTCGGCCAACACGCGAGACGCGTGCGCTCCCCGGAGTTCCGTCGCGACGATTCTACAATTTCCCAGCGATGATTCTCCGATTTTTCCTCGCGCTCCGCTACCCGGGAATTTCCCGCAGCATCTGCGCGTTGGTCGGGAATTTCTTCAAGAAGAAGAGCAGCCGTTCAATCGCTTCCGCCGGTTTGTGGCCGGAGAGGCCGCGCCGGATGATATTAATTTTGTGCAGGTCGCTTTCAGGCAACAAGAGTTCCTCGCGACGGGTGCCGGACATAAAAATGTCCACCGCCGGGTAGATGCGCAGGTCGCTGATTTTGCGGTCCAGCACGAGCTCCATATTCCCGGTGCCTTTGAATTCCTGGAAAATCAACTCGTCCATGCGGCTGCCGGTCTCGATCAAGGCCGTGGCGACAATGGTGAGCGAGCCGGCTTCCTCGGTGTTGCGCGCGGAGGCGAAAAGTTTGCGTGGGATTTCCAGCGCGCGGGCATCGACGCCGCCAGACATGGTGCGTCCGCCCCCGGCCATGGCATTGTTGAAGGCGCGACCCACGCGGGTGATGGAGTCGAGCAGGATGAAGACGTGCTTGCCCATTTCCACGAGCCGCCGGGCGCGTTCGATGGCCAGTTGCGCGATCCGCGTATGGCATTTGATGTCCTGGTCGTTCGAGCTCGCCATCAATTCCGCTTGCGGCACCGCCCGCTTGATTTCGGTGACTTCCTCGGGCCGCTCATCCACGAGCAGAATGATCAGCTTCATGTCGGGATGGTTTTGCACCACGGCCTCGGCGATGTGCTGTAAAAAGGTGGTCTTGCCGGTGCGCGGCGGCGCGACAATGAGCCCGCGCTGGCCGCGTCCAATGGGGGCCATCAAATCCACCACGCGCGTGGTGAACCGCTCGGGCTCGGTTTCGAGTTTGATGAACCGGTTGGGGTTGATGGTCGTCAACTCGTCAAAAAGCGGCAGATTTTTGAAGTTCTCCGGGTCTTCGCCCTCCATTTCGGTGAGCTTGTAAAGCTGGGGGCCGCGATTTCCCCGGCGGATTTCCCCGCGGATGGACATGCCGTCCCGCAAATTGTAGCGGCGGCACACTTCGGGGGTGACAAAAATGTCGGAGGGATGCTGGGCATACCCCCGTTTGGGATCGCGCAAAAAGCCAAATCCCTTGCCGGAGACCTCCACGATCCCTTCCGCAAAGACCGGCTCGGGTCTCGGCTGGTCCACATACGGCTGGGCTTCCTGCGCTTGCTCGGGCATGCGCGCTTCGGAGGCTGAAAATTGTTGGCGCGCGGCGGCGATCCGCTCCTCCCGGCTCATATGCTGCTGGCCTTCGCGGCGCGGAATCACGAGTTCTTCGGGCTTGTTCGGCACGGTGGCAGGGGGGGCCTGCCTTGGCGGTTCTACCGGGGCCGCGGGCGCCGTTTCCACAGCAGGCGCGGGGGCCGTTTGCGACGATCTTCCGGGCGACCATTCCTCAACCACCGCTCCAGCGTGCGAGGGAGGGCGCGGGACCACCGGAGGCGGGCCTTGCGGTTGCCGTTCCCTGGAGCGCATGCCTCCCCGGGACCTTCTGCCCCGGTCGTCGCGTCCGCCCCTCTGCTCCCTGGCTTCTGTGGGCGGGCGCTCTGCCTGGATTGCCTCGGTTCTGGGTTGCACTGTTGCCACCACCGGTTCCGCAACCGGCGCAGGCTCGGGAGCGGGGGGGGGCGTCTCCACAAGGGACGGTTCCGCGGGGGTTTCCGCTGCAACATCTTTCTTCACCGTCTTCTTTCGCGCCACAACGGGCTTTTTGGCTGCTTTTACCCGTTTTGGGGATTCGGGGGAATCCTCGGATTTCGCGGCTTTCGGCGCACGCGGTTTACTGGGCGTGGGGGATTTCCGCCGCACGGTTTTCTTGGGAGGGGTTGGCTCCGGGAAAAGCGACGGGGTTTCGATAGGTTCAGTCATAACAAACTTTAAAATTTGGGGCGCAAAACAGGCGCGGCTGGGTGCGTTCTTTGCCACGGAAACCGCCAGGGAACCAGGGATGGACATCGAGAGCGCTTTTGAGCCGCCAGTTTTAGATCCTTTTTATTGTGACCCGACAAACGGGTTAAAAAATACGGGAACGCGCCGTCAACCATTTGCTCCCAGAGTTTGTCTCAAGGGTTCACGGCATCGTGAGCCGTGGTTGCGAAGGAAGTTTGGCCAAGCAAAAGGCCAAAGAAAACGCGAAGCTGGAGAAAAGAAACCAAAAAAAGACCCGGTTGTCAATGGGACATTTGACCCGCGACCCCAGTTTTTCGAGGTTGCGCCACAAATTTCCCCCTTTTTGCGCCTTTGCGTGAGCCGCTAAAAAACGGGCATCTTCAATGACAGGGCGAGGACAATCGCCACGAGGCAGACAAAAAGGGCCAATCCGCCCGCCGCGAGCGCAGCCGTTTTCACGGTATCGGTTTTCGCAGCTTTACGGGCAAAGGGCGAGGAGTTGCCGAAGTCACTCGGACGCTGGCTCTGGCCCGCGGGCACGGGAAGAGCATCTTCCCGGGGCGGGAGCGGCGGAGGGGAGGCCTTTGCGTCCGGCTCAAACACCCCTTCCACACTTCCAAAGCGGACCCGGTCGCCCGGGCAGAGCTTGGCGTCATTGGCGGGCTTGCCGTTTACCCGGATTCCATTGGTGGAGCCGAGGTCGCGGAGCACATACCCGCCCCCCATCAACACGAATTCGGCATGATGCACGGAGACGCTGGGGTCGTTGATATGAATGGCGTTGTCGTCTGTTCGGCCCACGGAAACCTTGGCTTCCGTCAACTCGTAAACGACTTCGCCGACATCCGGGAGGAAAATGACAAGCTTGGACATGGGAGAGGGGGAAGACTATCAGCAACTGCGGCTCTCTTCAATGAGTTTGCTGAACTCGCCGAAAAAGTAATCGGCATCGTGCGGTCCGGGGGCCGCTTCGGGATGGTATTGCACGCTGAAAATGGGCATCCCGGTGTGGCGCATCCCCTCGACGGTCCCGTCATTGAGGTTGATATGGGTGACTTTGACGTTCGAAGGCAGCGAATCGGGATCGGTCGCAAAATTGTGGTTCTGCGCCGTAATGGCGACCCGGCCGGTTTCCAAATCCTTCACCGGTTGATTGCCGCCATGGTGGCCGAACTTGAGTTTAAAAGTCTTGCCGCCGACGGCGTAGCTCAGCAGTTGATGCCCCAGGCAGATGCCGAAGATCGGTTTATGGCCCATCAAATTGCGCACAATCGCGTGGATGTAATCAAGCGCGGCGGGGTCGCCGGGGCCATTGGAGAGGAAAATGCCGTCGGGGTTGAGCGAGAGCGCATCCGCCGCGGAGGTGGAGGCAGGAACGACTGTCACCTGGAACCCGGCTTGGCGGAGTTGGCGCAGGATGTTGTATTTGATCCCGAAATCATAGGCCACCACGCGGTATTTCACCGGCGGGAGCGCCTCGTAAATCTCGCCGTCCTCCTCGCGGATGGTCGTGCTGCCGTCGCCCTTGAGAATCGTCCATTTGCGGGAAAGGGTGCTTTCGGGGTCCCATTCGTAGGCTCCCTTCGCGGTGACCTCCTTGACAAAATCCATCCCCACCACGCCGCAACCGCTTTGGGCGAGCGTGACTGCGTCCGCGACCGACAGCGCCGGGTCGGTGGAAAGGCAGCATTTCATCGCCCCTTTTTCCCGCAAATGCCGGGTCAACGCGCGGGTGTCGATCCCCTGGATGCCGGGGATATTCCAGCTTGCGAGGTATTCGCCCAAGCCCATTTGCGAGCGCCAGTTGCTGGTGAGGGGGCTGAGTTCCTCGATGATAAAACCGCGCACATGCGGCTGCAAACTCTCCTGGTCGAGCGGGTTGACCCCGTAGTTGCCGATCAAAGGGTAAGTCATGGCGACCATCTGCCCCCGGTAGGAAGGATCGGTCACCACCTCCTGGTAGCCGGTCATTGAGGTATTAAAAACCACTTCGCCCAGACTCGTTCCGGTTGCCCCGAACGACTCCCCCTCGAAAAACCGGCCATCTTCTAAAGCCAAAATCGCACGCATTGCGGGGGAAGGTATTCCGGCATTGCCTCCGGGAAAAGCGGAAAAATGCGGGGAGGAGAAGAATTCACCACGAAGAGCTTTCCGGCAGCGGCTGAAAAGAGAATCCATAACCCGAAGGGTTTAAAGAAAATAGCCGGTGGTTGAGGTGCGCGCATGCGCACCGACACCACCGGACCTGCGCCCAACAACGCGCACACCCCAAAGGGGTGGCAGAACCCGCTCTCTGCCACCCCTTTGGGGTGTGGCGATGGGGTTGATTCAATCCGGGGGTGTCGCTGCGCTCAACCCCCGGCTATTCGCTGGGAACCCTTCGGGTTCACAAAGAGGTGCGCGCATGCGCGCGCCAGGATGCAAAGGCAACGTGACGAGCTTTCCGGCAGCATCGCCTTCACCTGTCCGCTCTCCAGGTAGGATGCAGAGGCAGCGTGACGACGTTAACCCACTTATTCCTTCCTTGTTTTTCCTGTTCCGTTCTTCGTGTCCTTCGTGGTGAATCCAAGTCAATCCGCTTGCACGGCGTCCCCACTTGTTCCATCTTCGCGCGACCATGACCACGCCCACCAACCCGTTCGCCGCGCTCCGCAACGACAACCGCCAGCCCGACCAGCTCCGCCCGCTCGCGTTCACCCCCCATTTCGCCCCCCATGCCACCGGCTCCGTATTGGTGGCCTCCGGGGACACGCGGGTCATCTGCTCGGCCACGATCCAGCCCGAGGTGCCCCGTTGGATGAAGGAACAAAGAGTGCCGGGCGGCTGGCTCACCGCCGAGTATTCCATGCTCCCGTATTCCACCCTCGACCGGAAACCGCGTGACATTTCCAAGGGCAAACTCGACGGTCGCTCCTCGGAAATCCAGCGCCTCATCGGCCGGGCCTTGCGCGCGGCGGTCGATCTGCGGGCCCTGGGGCAGAACACCCTCTGGGTCGATTGCGATGTGCTGCAAGCCGACGGCGGCACCCGCACCGCTTCGATCACGGGCGCGTGCGTCGCCAGCGCGTTGGCGTTTGAGAAGCTTATCCGGGCGGGCCAGCTCGCCAAATCCCCTCTCAAAACGCTCGTTGCCGCCACCAGCGTGGGCGTCGTGGAAGGCGTGCCGATGCTCGACCTCAACTACGGCGAAGACAAGGAGGCCTCGGTCGATATGAACCTCGTGATGACAGAGGAACTCGCCTTTGTGGAGCTTCAGGGTTCGGGCGAAGAGGCCGTTTTCAGCGACGAAGAACTCGCCTCCATGCTGGCCCTGGGGCGCAAGGGGATCCGCGAACTGCTCGCCGCCCAGCGGGCCGCCATTGCGGCGGGAATCGCCACTCTTTGCGCCTGATTACCCGGAAAAGAAAATTAGGACCGCCTGACTGCGTAGCAGTTGGGTTTATACGAAGCGTAGCGAAGTCTGGATGCGGAGCCCCGAGCTTTGCGAGGGGATAATCCAGGAATCCAGGAAAAAGACAGGGAAAGAGGGTTCGCGGGAGACGCCTCTTCTTCTCACGAGCGTAATTTGAATTTCCTGGCTTCCTGGCTTCCTGATTCATTCCGGGAATTCCTAAACTGGCTCTATTTCTTGGCCGCAAGGGGATCCGCGAACTGCTCGTCGCCGCCACTCTTTGCGCCTGATCGCCCGGAAAAGAAAATCAGGAAGCCAGGAAGCCAGGAAAAAGACAGGGAAAGAGGGTTCGCGGGAGACGCCTCTTCTCCTCATGACCGTAATTTGAATTTCCTGGCTTCCTGGCTTCCTGATTCATTCCGGGAATTCCTAAACTGGCTCTATTTCGCGAATTCTCTAAAAACGGCTTGACCGTTTGCCTTAAAGCGGACACTTTTAGCGCCCTTTTAGAGGAAAACAGCTATGTCAAAGATTTGCACCATCACAGGAGTCGGCGTTACCCGCGGCAGCATCATCCACCGCCGCGGTATGGCCAAAAAGAAAGGCGGCGTCGGACGTCACGTTACCAAGAACGTGCCGCGCACCTTTACACCCAATTTGAAAACCAAGCGCCTTTGGGTGCCGGAGCTCGATTCCTTTGTCGTCATCAAGCTCTCGACCCGCGCCTTGAAGACCTGCACGAAGAACGGCGCTTACGCGACGTTGAAGAAAGCGGGACTTCTCTAGTTTTTCATCCTCAACCCAATCTCAACCGAACCCAGATATGGCTTACAGTGTAAAAAGCGTAAAAAGCGGCAAAGAATATTTTCTCCACGAGCGCAAGCAGCAGCTCAAGGGCGGCCAGCAGGTGACCCTTTATTATTTCGCCGGGGTCGCCGGGGAAGCCGCAATCAATGCCTTGCCCGTCGGTTACGAAGTTTCTGAAAACGCCAACACCGGCCTGCCGCTGTTGAAGAAGATCAATAAATAGTCCCGCGACAACGTATTTTCCCCTTTCAAAGGCGGCTCGCAAGAGCCGCCTTTTTCTCTTGGTGTAAGGAGCCCCTAGGGCGAATGGAGCCAAGAGCTTGGGCTTCGATCCTGGCTTGCGCTGGGGTGCGATAACCAATGCCGCCGTGAGGCCTTCCTCGTTATAGTGTCGCCTGTAATCTCCGAGCGTCGTTGCCGCGCCCAAGATCAAAGCCGCGGTGCTGGGCGCGAGTGTGCTCATCGGTTTCAAAAAGAAGGGGCACGTGGGGGTGAGGATGTGTTGCCTATTTGTCGTTTCTCTGAAAGACGGTAAGTAACAGAGACTTATGTCGATCTCGTCTTTCGAAACGGTGATGCGTTTTGCCAGCAATTCCACGATCCGGCGTTTTTCATCAGTGGTCATGGAGGGCCATGAGGAGTAGAGGTCGGCGGCTTCCTCTGCAATGTATTCGGTGGAAAGGCCATCGATTTTCAGGAGCGAAAGCTCGGCTTCCGCTTTGGGGATTTCCGCTTCGATCTGCTTGCGGCGTACAGAGAGTGGATCATTTCGCTGCTTGAATCCATCCCCGTCGATCTTCTCGTCCATGTAGAGTCGAAACACCCTGTCGGCTTCGGCCTTCACATGATCCAACTCCTTCGTGAGCGTTTCAAGGAGTCGCGCTTTTTCGTCGATTGTCGAATGGGCGGCGGCAAGGTATTCGCCGATTTGTTCGGGAGAGAGAAGGTAGTTTTTGAGTTCCTCCAAAAAGATCGCCTCAAGGTCAACAATGGGAATCCGGTTGCGGCATTTGGTGCAAACGTATTTCGGCGTGCTGCTGGGCACATACATTTTTTGACCGCACTCGCAGACTACGATTCCTGCGAAAAGATGCACCGGGCGTTTGCCCGGTTTCTGGCGGGTGCCTTTGCGCCCATCAAGAAGAGCATTGCATTGATCCCATAGTTCCTCGGAAACGATGGCGGGAACTTCGTGGAAAACCCACTCATGCTCCGGCTTGAGCGCCCATTTTTTACCCTCGCCATTGCTGCGGGTGTAATTGGAGCGGCGCACCGCCTTTGCCGTCGGGTCTTGGAGAAGGCGAGTGATGGTGGTGTCGGAAAACTTGGAGCCGTTCCTGGTGCGGAATCCCCGCTCATTGAGTATCCGGGCCACGGCCTTCTTTCGCCGATGCTCGGCAAAGAGTTCATACATGAGCTTCCGCACCGGCGCTTCCTCTGGATGCGGAATCATGTCGTTGCCCTGCCACACGTAACCGTAAGGAGCTTTGCCGCCAAGAGGCTTGCCCAGCTTCGCGCGGATGGAAACCGAAGCTCGAACACGGTCGGTGATCTCCTCCCGCTCCCACTGGGCCATGATAGAAACCATGTTGAAAAAAAGACGGCCCGATGGGGTGCTTGTATCCAGATTCTCCTGCAACGAAATGAGGTCGGCGTTGTGCTCACGGAAGATGTCCGCAAAATCCATGAGTTCGCGAGCGTTGCGAGTGAGTCGAGCGAGCTTGGAAAACACCAAGGCGGTAATGTGTCCCTTCTGGATGTCGCCAAGCATCCGCTTCGTTTCGGGATGATCCATAACGGATTTTCCAGACACCCCCGCAAGGTCATAAACCTCTCTTACAGTCCATCCTTTGGCAGCGGCGTAGTGACGCGCCCGTGCCTCGTGGTGTTGTGGGCTGTCTCCCTGCGCTTGGTCTTCGGTTGAGACGCGAATCCAGATGCCAACAGGTTTGCCATTTTCTCTGTTTGGCTCGGGCGTTTTCATGGCTTGCATATCGAGCGCATTTGTGACACAGAAAGCGTTACAAACGCAAGCCTTATTGTGTCACAACAACCAAAAAAACCGACAGGCAGACCAAAACTTCCGGAAGAGAAGTCCCGCTCCGAATTCATCTCAACACGCGTTTCCCCGAAAGAACGTGATGAAATTGAAAAAACTATCGCACACAGCGGCAAGAGTAAGACGGCGTGGGTCAGAGAAACACTTCTTGCAGCGACCCGGAAAAGAGGCTAATAAACTGGTCTTGTTATTTTCATCTCACTGTTTGCTGTGTGCGTAATCGGTGTGGTAAAAATTTCCGGATTCTGTAGCCTCCCCAATTGGTACATGAGTTCCGTCCTCCAAACCGTCGATTTGATCCCCGGCCCGAAAGCACATGCGTCGGGCGCAGTGGTGTTCCGTGCCCAGCGTGAGACACTCAGTATCACAAAAAAAACATCCTTAAGGGAGGCTGAGGGGATGTCCGTCGTGAATTTTTCTCATGAATGACCACGGACACTGGCTCATAAACCTGCGCGGTGCCGACCACGGTGGCGCTGTGGATGGCCTTGTCTCTGTGAAGGGCTATGTCAAAGACGGACGCCCTCCAGAAGAGGTGGTCGTCATGGAAAAAGCCGCAGATTACGGTGCCACGGCCGTTTTTTTCCAAGCAAGGCGCGGGGACAGCCCCGCCATTGCACAGGCGTTCGTTTTTGTTTCTGACGGGTCTGTAAGGGATCAAGCTTTTGCCGACCTGCATCAACGTCTCTGGAGCTGGGGCGGAGTGCCGCTGGTGTATCGTGTGGTTCGTGGTGCCGTCCAGTTATTCCGATGCGCGCACAAGGCCGACTTTGAGTCGAAGGGAAAAATAGTCTTCAAGCCATTTAAAACGCTCAAGACCGCCGCCGATATTTCAAATGATCCTTGGTGGGACGCGGAACGTCTCCGCAATGGAACACTTTGGGATGACCCGATTGTTTGCAAAGCCCTACTCTCTGGCGGTCAGGCGGCACAAAAGACGTTGATCAAGGAGGTTAAGCTTCTCCACGAGGAACTTAACAGGGAAGGCATTCTTCCCAAGGCGCTTAGGCGCAAGCTTCTTATCCTTTCTCTCCTTATCGCCTATCTAGAGGCACGGAAAGCTTTTGAAGATGATTTCTTCGCTCGCTTCCTCTCTGGTTCAACGAAGTTCTTTCAGGTTCTTGCAGATGGCCCGGCCATCGTAAGCCTTCTAAAACACCTTGAGGAGCGGTTCAATGGTCACGTCTTCACCCTCAGCGAACAGGATCAGGCGACATTAAGCAGCAGCCAACAACTCAAGCGGTTTGCTCGCCTAATTGAAGGAAGGCAGGAAAAGGATGGCCAACTCACACTCTGGCAGCGCTACTCCTTCGCAGACCTCCCCGTCGAATTGATCAGCCACATCTACCAGCTCTTTGTCAAGGACACGGCGGTAGCCGTTTATACTCCTCCCTTTCTAGTGCGTCTCATGCTTGGTGAGGTGCTCTGCTGGGAACGGTTGGATCGGCTGGAAAAGAACAATGAAATAATCCTCGACCCTTCCTGCGGTTCGGGGGTATTTCTCGTGGAGGCATATAAGCGGCTGGTGCTTCATTGGCGGAGCCGCAATAGCTGGAAACGCCCCGGAAAAGCGGTGTTGCGAAAACTACTTACCCGCGTTCATGGGATTGATCTGGAAGAGGGTGCCGTGGAACTCGCCGCCTTCAGTCTTTGTCTCGCCCTCTGCGATGCCCTCGAACCGGAAGAGATTCGCGTAAGTATCAAGTTGTTTCCCGAATTGAAGGGAAAAAGCATCCACTCCGGCTGCTTCTTCGAAGCTGTCGAGCAACATAAAGTGAAGGAGAGCGTAGGTGTGGTGGTTGGAAATCCTCCATTCTCCTCATCGCTGGACACTCCGGGAGCTGAACGAGCCTATGACCGGTATCAGAAGGATCATGGGGCTCTACCCGACAAACAGCTCGCCTACATCTTCCTCCATGAATCCATGGAGTTACTTGCTGAAGGTGGAGTCCTGTCATTGCTTCAGCAATATAACTTTCTCTATAACCAGCAGTCCTTAGGCTTTCGCAGAAAATTCATCGAACGCTGGGATGTTCGTGAAATTTTGGATTTTATCTCCGTCCGTGGATTATTTCAGAAGGGTGGAGCCGACACGAAGGTTATAGTTGTTGTCGCCGAAGCCGCTTCAACACCTCCACCTGAGAGACAAATTCTTCACGCCACTTTTCGCCGTAGTGGACGCGTGGATGCCGAACAAGGCTTCGATATAGATTATTACGACCTGCACTGGCTGCCACGAGATATTGTGCTTGCCAACGATGCCGTTTGGAGAAGCGACCTCCTGAGTGGTGGGCGGGTTTTAGATTTTGTGGATCGGTTGAAGAAATTCAAGACGTTAGGACAGTATGCAAAAAAATGTGGTTGGGACTATGGAGAAGGTTTTGTTGAAGGGGCGAGTGGCGTCTCGCGAGCGGCTGATCATATCATCGGCAAGCCATTGTTGCCTTCGAAGTCCGTAACTGAATCAGGGATTGATGCTTTAGCCATAACGATTGCTGCCG
>CAIYQA010000354.1 GCA_903928175.1 uncultured Spartobacteria bacterium
CAGGGCACGGCTCTCTCACACGCATACCCAGGGCGCTGCCCTGGGCTGGTTTACTCAGCCCCTTCGGGGCGAGAGGAATGCGACAAATGAAACCGAAACTGGTCTAGATGTTTGCTCATGGGGTGGGTTGCAGATCGGCTGAAAATTTCAGCGCTGTCTCACCTGGTCGAAGGAGTATTCCCAGGCTGCCCGCTCGCTGCGTCTACAACCGCAGAACTGCTGCAAAAAGGGGCCGCGGGCAACCCCTCCTTGTTATAAAGACCCGGGTTGGTGCAATGCTCATTCCAAGCATAGCGGACGGCAACAGGATAAGCTATTTGATCACAAGAGACAATGACGTGGTCCCCATGAATCACGGCCTGAGCAGGTCGGTAAACGCCATCCTCGCCGCAAAGCTCGAAATCTCGGAGCGGCGCGCCTTGTGTGGCAACCAATCCGCCGCCGGTGTAGTCGAATGAAATCACCGCTTCACCATTCGGTCGGATTTCCAGCTGCTTGAACAACGGTCCGCTGGGGATAATCCCTTTTTTTCCATAGCAGTCCCTGGCCGCCCACAGCCAGAGTCGCCGACCCACCTCCCACTTGTTGATCGGGTGAATATCCGCAGGGGTATTCACCAAATCGCTCGTCACCGCCATGCCGGTGTGGGGCACTGCCAAGAGCCGCCGCTGGACGTCCTGAAAAGCGGGCAACTGCTCCGGCGATATCATCACTTTTTTTGAACGGCTGTAAAAATTCGGCGCGAGTTGCACGTAATAAAAAGGCAAATCCTCCCGGCCCCAGGCTTTGCGCCAACTGGCGATCAGCAACTCCATCTTGGCATGGTAACGGGAAGGTTTGTCCCCTTCGAGGATGTTGCTCTCGCCCTGATACCAGAGCAAACCCCGCAATGCGAACGGCACCAAGGGACGAATCAGGTGATCGTAATTCAGCCCCGCTGGCACGCCATCGATCTTGACCGGATTCCCGGCGGACTTCGCCGCGTCAACCAAGTCCGACCCTTTGTAGGCTTCCGCAGGGGTCCACAATTCAATCCGGGTGCCTCCCCACGCCGCAGTGATGACCCCCACCGGCACCTTTTGATCGCGCAGCACCTCCTGGGCAAAGTAGCAGGCAACGGCAGAGCTGTCCAACACATTAGCGGGCGAACAGACCTTCCATCCATCGGTGTCCACCTCGCCTTGGAGGCGATTGCTGGTTTTGCAAACAAACAGGCGCACCGACGGGTTCGTGGCCGCCGCGATGTCCGCCTGGATGCGCTGACGCTGGGCAGGCGGGGTGTTGGGCTGGCCCGCAGCCTTCTGGAGATACTCGAACGAAAGGCGCATGTTCGATTGGCCTGACCCGAGCCAGACATCCCCCACCAGCAGGTTGCCAACGCAAAGCGTCTGGTCGCCGGCCCGCACCAGCAACTCCCGCCCCTGCGCACTGGCTGGCAGAGGGGCAAGAGTCACCCGCCATTTCCCGGCAGCATCGGCTTGGGTGGTTTTTTTCTGCCCTGCAAACTCCACGCTGACGGTCTGACCCGCGTCGGCCTTGCCCCAGATGGGCAGGGGACAATCGCGCTGCAATACGGCGTTTTCGCCAATAACCGCAGGCAACGATAATTCCGCCCAAGCGGCCGGGGCCACCCCCAGGATCAGGACAGCCCAACCGACCACGAGGGTTGTAAAGGCTTTGCTCTTCATTTCTCTGCTTTCCTATTGGCTGGCTCCCAAAAAATCAACCGTTATTTGGAAGTGCCTGAGACTGTGGCCGACTTTTTAGGCGCATTCTTATTCTTGTTTAAGTCCGGGTTGGTCACCGCGTTCTTTTCATAGAACGAGTAGTCGTCCTGCTGCACGGCGGCCGGTGCGGCGGGCTTTTTGACTTCGGCGGGCTTGGTCTTGCCCATGCCGTCCCACCAAAGGGCGGGGTCGGCTTTGATGGGCGACGGGAGGACGGGGGTTTCCTTGGCGGCCACCAATTCAAGCGCAAGGGCAGCCGGGCGCAGCCCTTCGCTCTCGGCGATCAGCGTCGCCTTTCCAGGTTCGTCCAGCGCCTGAACGATCACCTGCGCCAGACCCGCCCAGAGGCTGCGCTCGGGAAGCTTGTCCGGCTCGGAGGTGGCGGGGTCGCCGTTGCCGGTGCCCAAGAAGCGGGCCGGGCCTTCCATGCGGAAACGAATCTTGTTCGAGGCGTTGGGAACCGGGCGGCCCTGCGCATCGACGACTTGCACCGTCACCATGGAGACCTCCCGGCGGTCGGCGTTGAGCTGGCTGCGGTCGGCTTGCAAGAGCACCGCGGCAGGCGCCCCGGTTGTCTCCCGTTTTTCGCGCAAAACCTCCGCATTGCCCCGGAACCCGACGGCCTCAATCGCACCCGCCTGATAAGGAACCTTCCATGACAAGTAACCCAGCTTCGGCATCGGTTTGCGGCCCTGACTTTTGCCGTTCACCATCAACTCGACCTCTTCCAGGTTGCTGTACACCCAGACATCGATCGGCTGCCCCTCCTTGCCCTGCCAGTTCCAGTGCGGGAAGAGATGCAGCACCGGTTCGGAAACGTATGCCGCCTTGTAGTAATAAGCGGCGTCTTTGGGGAAACCGCACAAATCAAACGCGCCGTAGTGGCAGGAAACGTCCTGGGGCATCTCTGCCGTCATCTTGGCCTGCTGCCACGCGCTGAGAATGAATGGACCCGGCTCGCCCCGGTAATCAAATCCGGTCCAGATAAAGCCGCCGCACATCCAGGGGCGCTCGGACTGCCGCTTCACCTCGTCCCTCATGAAGGGGCTCACCCAGTGGTCGCGCACGTCATAGGACAAAAGGCGGCCTTGAAAAAACTGGTCTTCGTACACCCCGCGACTGGTGTAGGTGTTGGCCATCTCCGTTTCGATGATGGGTTTCTCGGGATAGAGCTTGTGAATCTTGTCCCAGTTGTCCCAACTGTAGTTGAAGCCGATCACATCCACCGCCGTGGCGGCCGAGCCGGGATTCTCATGCCCTTCATTCTGCGCCATGGTGACAGGGCGGGTGGTGTCCAGAGCGCGAACGCAATTGCGCATCCCTTGGGCGACTTGCCCGCCAATGGGCGTCTGCTGGAATGCAACCTCTTCGTTGCCAATTCCCCAGAGCACCACGCTCGGCGAATTCCGGTAAGCCAGGATCATGCTCCTCAACTCCTTAAGTGAATTCTCTCCGGAGTTGAACTTGCGGTTTTCTGTGAAAACGAGCATCCCCACGCGATCGGCAACCCGCGCAACAGGCCCTGCGGCATGATGCGCGGTGCGGTAGCCGTTAAAGCCGAATTCCTTGAGCCGCTTGAGGCGGAACTCGACCACCCCATCGGCCAAGGCAATCCCAACTCCTGCATGGTCCTGGTGATTGGATGCGCCTTTGATCTTCAGCGCCTTCCCATTCAGGAAAAATCCCTGGTTGGCATCGTAGCGGATCGTGCGAATCCCAAACGTCTGTTCGTATTGGTCGATGACTTTGCCGCCCCGTTCCAATGCAATCACCGCCGTATAAAGCTGCGGCGTCTCCAGCGACCAAAGCTGCGGTTTGGCAACCGTGGTCTCCATGATCGCCGTCTTTTGATCCCATGGCCCCACTTTCACGGTTTGCGAACCATTCGCCACCTGGCGCCCCGAGGCGTCCAGCACTTTGGCTTTCACTTTCACCTCGGCAGTCGCCGATCCTTTGTTCTCCGCTGTCGCAAGGATGCGCAGATGGGCCGGCCCTTCCGGACGATCCTCCAGAAAGCTCTTGCCCGTGGCGGGATCGACCTTGAACCAGCTTTGCACGTAAACTCCCCCCCACGGGACGTGCACCGCATCGGTCTTGGTCAGCCAAACATCACGATAGATCCCCCCGCCCTCATACCACCAGCCTTCCGGCAGCTTGTTATCCACGGATACCGTCAGGACGTTTTCTCCGCCGTAGTTGATCAATTCGGTGAGGTCGACCTGAAATGGCGCGTAGCCGCTGTCGCTGCGCCCCACCAGGAAGTTGTTGCAGTACACCGTCGTAGCCTGATAGGCCCCCTCAAACTCCACGCAGATCCGCCGCCCTTTGTCCGAGGCCGGAACCGTGAATTTGCGCCGGTACCACCCCACTTCGGTCGGAAAATACCCATGCCCCGCATTCCCGTTTTTGCTCGTGAACGCCTCGATGGTGAAATCGTGGGGCAGATCGATCGTGCGCCAGGCGGAGTCGTCATACGCCAAACCGATTCCAGGCTCCGTGCCATAGGTTCCGTTTTTGGCGTACTTGCCCCAATGGTTCACCCGCAAATCGCCCTTGTAAAACTTCCATCCGTAGTTCATGAGCAGCTTTTCCCGCGAGGGGGAAACAGCGGCGGGAGTTTGGGTAAACGCAGCAGGAGCTACAGAGACCCACAGCGCCAGGGCCAGGGCTAGGCCCCGACGAACCGGCCAGAACGGTTTCATCAATTCGGTATTCATTATATTACTTTTTCAGCTTGGGATATTTTTTATTTTTCATTCATGACGCTCAGGCCCATGAGGCCAATGACAACCTCCTGTGAGAGGCTCTCCAAAGTGACTTGCTTGAGTTTCACTCCTTTGCGCAGTTTCCAACCATAGACCATGGCCCGGCAGTTGGTGCCCAACTGCACCTGCGACGGCGGCTCTTTGGGAAGCGAGAAACCCTCGATAGCGTAGTTGTAATCTTGCATTTGGAAAGGACATAGCGACCAGAAGTTCATGGGATTGACCAATTCCAGCTGCTCGGTCACTCCATCCGCATACTGGAAGCGCAGCACCGCGTTGGCGATGCGCACCTGCATCGGATTGGTCGAACCGGCCACCAGAAGCCAAACCGAGTCCCCCTTCTGGTTCACTTGCACATCCACCTTGCGGGGCCAGTTGTCCCAGAGCGAGGTGAAGGCGATGTCTTTTGCACCAGGATTCCACTTGAACCGCGCCCCCTGCGGAACTTGCAGCATCCCGTTCACCACGTTCAGAGGCTCGGGCAATGTCTTGGGTGTCTGGAAGGCGATCTCCTGACGCACCAGCGCCGGACCGCCGGGGACGCTCGATGCCACTTCCGGGGCGCCCGCTTCCGGAATCCGCCAATCCGCCACCGTGCCCGCCAGCGGTGCGGCGTCGAGCGACCTGTTTTTGAGCTCTTCCGCCGTCGCCGCGTGGGTCGAGATCGCCACGCGCTCGATCCGCCCCAGCAACCGATTGCCGCCGCGCCGATTGGCTCCCAGCCGAAGCGTGGGCCCCAGCTTCATGGTGGTGAGGTTGAACGGTGCTGTCTCCACGAAAGTCTTTTTGCCGTCGTAGAAAATCTGGCCGGGTTGGCCCGATCGGAACACGACCGCCAGGTGCGTCATCCGCTCGCCGCACACAATCGATGAACCGACATAGATCGGTTGGGGGGCATACATACGCAGTAACCGCCCGGCATGATAGAGCAGGTCCATGGAGAAATCGCCCGACTCCAGAATCTGGGCGCTGGTCCAAGGCGCCATGTCGCTTAGGTCAGCCCAAAGCCACGTCTCCAGCGTCATTTCTTTATCCAGCGTCAGATTGGAGATTGCCGCATCATACACCGGCACCGGTCGCCTCGGCCGCGTGTTGGAAAGATCAATTGCTGGCGGCAGCTTCCCGGCATAGACCCCATTCCAAACCCCATACGCGTCCTTGGCCAAACGCAAGGACTGGGTGTCGGGACGTGGAGAGAGGTATTCCTGGCGGAAAATATCCGTCACCCGACCATTGAGGTAGCTGGAAAGATCAATCCCTGTCCAGGTTGCATTGGAAGGCGCCTGACGCAGATTCTTTTCCGCCGCGTATTGTTCGGCTGCGCGATCACGGACCAGGAAGTCGAAAATGCGCCACTGCGGAGCCTGGCCCATCTGGACCAGTGCCAGCAGCCGATGGTTGCCGAGGTTGTGGCCAACCCGGGCTTTCACCTTGCCGTGGAGGATCTGCGGCGATTCCAATACGCCTTGCGCGTCGCGCAGTTCCTTTATCGGCCCCCCCTCGACCGCCAATTCCACATCTGAACCGCAGTCCACCTCGCGCACCTGCGCCACGCCCAAGGGCAGTTCCCGCTCCAGTTCCAGCACCAGCTCCGCCTTGCGGATCACCGGCGTGCGCACCACATAGATCGAACGACCGAAACCCGGCTGGATCGTTCCCTGGACCGGCTGGCCATTGAGGGTCGCCGATTTGACCGCCGTGCTGCGGAAGGGGAGCTGCAACTCCATCGCGGATTCCCGTTCCAACTCGATGCTCAAGTGTTCCGTCCCACCCTGCCGCTGGTATTCAAGCGCAAATTCAGGGTGCTTAAAGGAGGCGTGGTCCCAAGCGGCGGGAAACTGCGGGGCGACCGTGACCAGTCCGTTGGGCCGGTCCGGGCGGTAGCCGAAGATGCCCGAAACCACCGTCCGCGCGAACGAGCCGATGGCATCGCCCCAGTCTATCCCGCAACTGGCGTAGGGCACGCCCAGGCTCCCGGGCACGGCGGACTCGAAAGCCGCTTCATGGATGTTGCCACGGATAATTTCCAGCGCCCCTTCCGGCAAACCGGCAAAACAGTAGCCCAGCGCGAGCGCATATTCATCCCCCGGCGATTTTTCCCGATTGGACCAGACGGAGGGCACCCAGTTGGAGGGATAGAGCCGCACCCCGCCCAAGGGCCTCTGCTCATGCTGCAATGCGTATTCTGTGAAATGCAGCGTGGAGGCCATCTGCTCGTCGTTGAAAAGTCCGGGGCAGTCCATCGGCAAATAGAGGCCGGGCAACCAAGCATCCGCATGCAGCCGTTGAAGCCCGCCCTGTTCGCGGTAAGCCCCGGGGTGCCCTGCCTGGTCCACCCAGAGTTTCTCGAAAAAGCCCCTGCGAATGAGCGCCAGCTTGGCCTCGTGCCGCTTGACCGTTTCCGTATCCCCGGCCCTTTTCGCCATGTCGCGCGCAGCCTGGTGTCCGCGGTAGGCGAACGCCGTCTCATCAGGAGTCCCCCCGCCGTTGTACCAAACGGTGTCTGTCAAAAAAGTATTACTGAAGCTTTCATAAGTGCCGTCGCCGTCCGGGTCGAAGCAGCGTTCGATATAACCCAGGTGCAGCTCCAAAGCCGGGCGCAGCAACTTCTCCATCTCTGGATCGGCGGTAAAGCGCCAGTCCTCGATCATCTGGTCAAAGAACTGCGACTGCATGTCATACATCGTCGAGTTCTCATTCGGAATAAGCCGTCCCTTGCTGTGAAACCGCGGGTCCGGGCCGGGATGACAGAACGTGCCGACGTACCGGCTGAGCTCTTCATTCTTGTCGATCATGGGGCTCAATTCCGGATGGTTTTTGTATGTCTCTCCGGTCACCTGCGAGGCAATCCATGTTCGCGCCTCGGTCCTCACCCGGTCATGCCAGCCATACGATGTGCCGCCATCGGACTTGCGGAACCCAAGCAGCGGGTGGGGAAAAGCCGAGCTGCCAGAATCGCCATAGGCCGTGGTTCGCCAGATCCCATCCAGGGCCGACGTGGCGGCGCCCACGATGAAGTCGAATCGGGGATCGGGAGTTTTGCTCACAACGCGCCGGTTGAGCGTCTCCACGCGCTCCCATGCCGTACGGAAATCGGCCGCCACGTTCGGGGCGGCGGCTCCGGTTTCCGTGCTCTCCCATGCACGGACAATCCAGGTGATCGGCTGCGTGCTGACGATTGGGCTCAAGCCACAAACCACCGGGCGCTTGCTGCCGGTGCTGGCCAGAAGCGCCGCGGGCGTCTTCCACTGATCCGCATCCGCCACGCAAAGCTTTGAGACGGCACTGCACGCCGCAAGCGAGTAGCGGTATTTGCTGTTAGGGTAATGGGGCGGCTCCAAACGGATGACCCCGTCTTTGATCTCGACCAGATTGCCTTCGGCCTGAGCGGGATTAAACCCGTCGTAGCGCACATTCCTGCTGTCCGCTGCCATCGCATCGATGTTTTTGACATACGGATTGTGGTAAGCGGAACCGAGCATCCATACCAGTTGATCGCCCGGCCCGGCCCCGGTGACGCGCGCCTGGGCGGCCAGGCCGGTGCCCTCGCCCAAAGGCAAGGCATGCAAGGAGATCGTCACGCCCGGAAACTCCGGGTCGCTCACCACCCACTCGACGCGTCCGCCATAATAGCGGCTTTCAATCGTTTTGAAATCCAGCAGCCACTTGGTCGCCCCGCCCGCCTTTTGAAATCCCGGCACAAAGCAGCCGTCAACCCAGGGATCGCCCCCGAAGCGCAGAAAAGGCCGGTCGCTTGAAAACACCCAGTAGTATGGGAAAGCGGGCCTGCCATGCCCCCCATACAGCGGGCGGTTGTTGTAGAAAACACCATTGCGCCGAACGATGGCGTTGCCTTCCAGCACGCTCGGCACGTTGTCCTTGTCCTGCGCCAAAACGGGCGATGAAAGCAGGCCGATCCATAACATCAGCGCAACTCTAGTTAATTTCTTCATTTTTTATCTGTGTTGTGAAGTTCCCGCCGAATCAGGGCGAACTCCTCCGGTTTCAATTCGCCGCCCGAATGAAAATATTTTTGAATCAAAGGCATGAATCAGTAATTCCCGTATTTTTTGCATGCCTCGATATATGCTATGACGTTTTCGAGGGGCATTCCGTCGTGAATCGAATGGTCTGTTGACAAGATATATCCACCACCCTGCTTGGCGACCGCCAGGCACTGCTTGACTTCATTTTTTATGGCCTCCGGACTCCCCGTACTCATGGTGTATTTGTTGTCCACATTGCCTATGGGACACAGCCGCCCGGCATAGCGCGCCTTGATGATTGAAAGGTCCATGCCAGCCGCACGTTCCACCGGGTGAATGCCATTGATACCGGTGTCCACCAGATCATCAAGAACACCCCAGATGTTCCCATCGTTGTGCATGATGACCGGCTTGCCCAGCTTGCGGATGCCCTGCACAATTTCCCGGAACGCGGGAATGAAAAACTCCCGGAGATGCGACGGGGACATGAGCAATGATTGCGTGCTGCCCATATCATCCGATATCGAAAACGCATCCACGCCTTCCAACGCTGCCGCCTGCTCGCATACGTGCAAGGCCCACTGCACATAAGCGGCACTCATTTCCCGAACAAGATCGGGATCTTCATAAACCGTTATCGAGAGCGTCTCCAGGTCCATCAAATACCAATACATCATCGTAAAGGGCCCAAGGATTCCGGCGACAATCGCGATCTCCCCCGTGTTCGCTTGGATACCCTGCTTGAGCATCTTCAACCTGTGCGGAGCAGATGGCGAAGGCATTCGGTATTTTTCCCAATCGTCGCGCGATTTAACGGGGGTGTCGATCTGCGCCATGATGGGCCAGCCGTTCTTGATATAGGTAACGCCCCATTCGTCCTGATACTCCGTTCCCAGCGGATGCGCTTCTTCCTCCGTCCCGCAAAATCCGTTCACTGGAATCCACATGCAGTCCAGCCCCAGTTTGGTGGCGAGGTGGACCTGTGCGTCCGCCTCATAAAGCTTGGGCACATGGTTGAGTTGGCTCTTGAGCAGGTTTGGGCTGAACAAATAATCGCCAATGGGAACCCGGTCGGGCACACCACACATCAAGGCAGTCAAAAAACGTTCTCTGGAATTCATACGATTTACATTGCCTCCAAACGTCCGTATTTTTCCGCAGCAGCCACCAAAGCCTTCATATTTTCGGGCGGTGTATTTCGTCCCATAGCACAGCCGGAGCTGAGGATCAGGCCCCTGCCCCCGGTATCCTCAATCACCTTGCGCGCCGCAGCGTCCACAGCCTGAGGTGTTCCCCATGCCAACGGGTCACTCGGATTGATATTACCCATCAGGACAGTGTCACCGGGCACGGCGGCTCTCGCATCCGCCATATTCAACATCCAATCCACCTCCAAAATGCGCGCCCCGGTGGACCCCATGTCAGCTATGATCTTGTTGGTGTTTCCACAAATATGAAGCGAAAATGGGATTCCGGCAGCTTGAACTTCCTTGGCCATCAGCTTTTCGGGCTCCAAGGCAAACCGCCGATAGAGCTCAGGTGAAATCAAGTTCGGACCAGCAAACGCATCGCCGATTGAAGTGGCATGCGCACCCGCCTGCTTCTGCGCAAGTGCAAATCGGGTCGCAGCCTGGCGGCAGAAATCGAGCAGCCGATGCACGTGTTCGGCGTTCTCCTCATCCATCAAATCCATCATGAATTGTTGGGTGCCACGCAGCAGGCAAGCTATGCTAAACGGCCCTTGATCGGAGCGGCCCATGACGAAAACCCTGTCTCCAATCTTTTCCACCAAACGCTGCGTGGTCTCAAGCCAGACCGGCAGGCGCCCATCGCGCCAGGGATTGGGCAAAGTCAACGCCTCGACATCGCGCAAATCCTTTAAAACAGGATGCTCCTCATCTACCACCGCCGGATCATTTTCCCGGTAATGGACCTTGGCCCCGAGTGCCTCGGCCATGGTGGCGTCGTCAAAATCAATGACGCAGCCATCATAGCCGAACTTGGCCTGGCTAATGGCAAGGGCATCCGCCATTCGGCGGGGATCCCGAACCACCTCCCTCATGGTTACACCGGCAGTTTCCAGTGAGAAGAGAAAGGTTTGCGGGACAACCGGAATGCGATCAGGAACACCCCCATTCAGCACAGCCATGCAACGCTCAAGAGATGTCATAGTATTATACTATTAATGACAGATGCTCAGCCCCATCAGGCCGATAATGACCTCCTGCGAGAGACTCTCGAGAGTCACCTTTTTGAGTTCGACCCCTTTGCGCAGTTTCCAGCCATAGACCATCGCCCGGCAGTTGGTGCCCAATTGCACTTGCGAAGGCGGGTCTTTGGGAAGCGAGAAGCCTTCCCGGGGGTAATAGTAATCCTCCCCCAGGAACGGACACATCGACCAGAAGTTCATTGGGTTCACC
>CAIYQA010000355.1 GCA_903928175.1 uncultured Spartobacteria bacterium
GGTTGCGCCCTGCAAGGGCGCTGGTAAGGGGGAGCGGATTGAGCACGAGCGTTTCCCAGTGCCCTTGCAGGGCACGGCTCTCTCACACGCATACCCCCAGGGCGCTGCCCTGGGCTGGTTTACTCAGCCCCTTCGGGGCGAGAGGAATGCGACAAATTAAACCAAAAACGCTCTAATACGGCGTCACGATCACGCGCCGTTCGGGATCGAGTGCGGGTGTTTGCGGATTGAAAATAGGGGCCGGGGTCGCATTCCGCAATTCATAGCCGGTGAGGACAAATTCCGGGTAGAACCCGTTGCTGGCCGGTTCGTACACCGTTTCGCCGGAAAAGGAGCCGAAGAGTTTGTATTCGTAGCCGTTGTCCATGCCCAGGGTTCCGCCTGCGCGGTCGGGGGCCAGTCGCCGGTTCTCGTTGAACATCACCAACTTGGCGGTGGGCCAGGGCTGGCCGGGTTTGCGCACGTAGCCCCAGAATTTGTAATCCACTTTGTAGTACCGACGCCCGATGTAGTAATTGCCTGGCGTTTCGGCCTGGATCTCGGCGGCCATCGCCGCGCGGGCCTGGGTGGTGGAGCGGCTTTCGGAGAGGTTGGCGCAACCGGAAAAAGCAAACGCCGCCGCCAAGGCAGCCAGGGCAAAGAGGGTGGTTTTCATGGTTTAAACCCCGAGTTTTTCCAGCAGCGGCGCGATCCAGTCGCCAAGGTCCTGCTCATGAAGTGACGAGGGTTGCGGGGCATCGCCGAGCAGATACCATTTTTCGGTGTGCTCGACCGCTTCGCCGGTTTGCAGGGTGCGCAACGGGCTCAGTGTCTCGATCTCCAGCATCTCCTCATTGCTGAATGTCTCGAAGTTGCAGCCGAAATCGGGATAGGAAGCTCCCTCGATATATTCGAACGCTTTGACAAAAAGCGTCTCGCCGTTGAGGTAGGCAACCCATTTTTCCTTGTGCGCAAGCCCGAGCTTGGTCGGGCCGCCATCATGGGTTTGGCGCAGGGTGATGAACTGGCTGCCAAAGCGCCAGCGCGGATCGGTCATGTCCGTGTAGGCCCACGGCACAAGCAGCCGGTTGGGCAGCAAATCGCGCGGATGTTCGCCCAGTTCGGGCAGCGGGATCATTTCCAACCCGCCGGGCGCCATCACGCTCATTCCCCAGGCGGCGATCTCGAGGGGACGCCCGCTTTCGTTGACGACCCGGTGGTGCACGGTGACTTCGGAGGAGTTTTCGGCCAGGGTGACGGTGAGCACCTTGCGCACTCCCCACGGCGCGACGGGGGCATTTTCCAGCCGGATTCCGTTGGGAAGGAACTCGTGGGTGACGGCGGAGTTGTCGAGCGCATAGCTCACGTCCCCTTCCGGAGCGACCCAGAGCCGGTGGCCGCCGCGGATCATCCACCCCGCCTCGCCGCCGCCGCCCATTTGCGCGGGGTAATTTTTGAACACATTGTGGCTGTTCGGAGCCTTGTAGGAAATAATCCGGGGGCCTACATCGAGCGTGACGATCAGCTCAACGTGGCTGTTGCTGAGAGCGGCGTTGCGGGGCCAACCCTCGTACGAGACGTTCTGGATTTGCATGGCTGGTGGTATTTCGCGGAGCGTGGGTTGATCTGCCGTTTTTTTTAAGGCGAATAACCGGACGATTCCAGTTCGGTTTTCACCCTTTTCAGCAGGGCCGGTTGCTTTTGGATTTGCGCGGTGAGCGCTTCGATGGCCCGCAAGGTCGGGGCGCTGATGTGGTGCTCCATGCCCTCGACATCGTGATAGATCACCTCGTCGTCAAGTCCGAGGAGCTTCAGAAAATCGGTCAAAAGCTGGTGCCGGTGCGTGATGTTGCGCGCGAGCAGCTCTCCGGCGGTGGTCAGCACAAGCCCCCGGTATTTCTCGTATTTCAAGAGCCCCTCGGCATCGAGCCGCTGGACCATGTTGGTCACGCTGGCCTGGCTGATTCCGAGGCTGGAGGCAATATCGACGACGCGCGCGTACCCTTTCGTGTTGATCAGTTCCAGAATCCTTTCGAGATAATCCTCGACGGCTGCGGAGGAACGGAGGGGTTTCGGATGCATCGCCCCCATAGATTCGCGATCCTGCGCCGAATGAAAAGAAAGAATTGTGGGCGCCTTGCGCACGCCCCTCAAGCCACCGGCTCTTCCCGGAGCGGTTTCCGGCTGTTCACGGGAAAGACCCAGCGGTGATAAACGAGGAACTTGAAGCCGCCGATAAAAAGCTGGGTGGCGACAATGTCGAGATCGATCGGAAATCCCCCGGGGAGACTCAGGGCCAAGTGGAAATCGACGTGTTTGAGCAGCGTCAATGTCAGCGAGGAAAGCGCCCACATGCATACCACCGCCGCGACGTAACGGGCCAGCGCATCACGCCGCCGCGAGTCGCCCTTGAAATTCACGAAATAATTCCACAGGAAAAAAAACGAGGTGCTCAACCCAATGCTGCACGCCGAAATGGCCGCCACGGAGAGGGTCGTGTGGATTTGGAGATATTTGAACGGCGTGGCGATGAACAGGTAATTGACCCCCGCCCCCGCCACAAACCACAAGATGCGCGACTGCAACGTTTGCTGGGATTTCTTCTTTTCGCCCGGGCCGGGCCGGTGTGCATCTTGAGGCATTCCGCATTTAAGCTTTTCCGTCAATGCAACGCAACTGCATCCTTTTTTCCCCGATGGCAGAATCCGGGTGAAGCCTCCTTTTCTTGCGCTTAACCCGGTTCCATTTACAGTGAGGGCAGTACCGGACTATGTTTTCGCGCTCTGCCAAATCTCGTGGGTTCTGGGTTGCCCTTGCCCTTCTTGTAGTCGCATGGGGCGTTTACTGGATCCCCTCGCGCACCCCGCTCCCGTCCTTTGGCGGGCTGTATTGTCCGGGGCGTTGGGTGTTGCCGGTGCCCTCTTTTGCGCAGGGCGATCCGCGCTGGGCGCACGATCCGCTCGGGTCCACCGGCGCCAGCTTGCACGCCGAAGGGTGTGCCATTGCTTCGGCGGCAATGGTCCTGGCCAGCTACGGGATCGATACCGACCCGGGCCGCCTCAACCGGTTTCTCACCGAACACAACGGGTTCACGCCCGAAGGGTGGCTCTATTGGGAGAAAGCTGCGGAGTTCGCCCCGGGCCGGTGCGAAAAGGCGTATGAAGACGCTCCCTCCTACGGCCGCATCGACTGGAATCTGCTGTGCGGCAATCCGGTGATCGTGCGGATTCGTTTCCCCGGCGGCCCCACGCATTTCGTCGTCATCGCCGGGAAGAAAGGGTTTGACTACCTGATCCGCGACCCCGGCGCAGGTGCCGGGCGCGGGCTCTATCCGTTGAGTGAACTGGCGCTGAACATCGAAGCGCTGCGCTATTACAGGAGATTTTGATGCCTGCCCCGAAAAAAGACCGGTACGTGGACGCTTTCCTCGACAGCATCGACGCCGAGCGCAACCTCGCCCCGCGCACCATCGCCAATTACCGGCATGCGCTGGCGACCTTTCGCGCGAGCGGGAATCCGCCCACCTGGCGTGAATGCAAGCCGGAGCATTTCCGGGCGTTCCTCTTCGAGTTGATGAAAAACGAGGCCTCGCGGGCGACGGTGCGGCTGCATTTCGCGGCCTTGCGGACGTTCTACAAATTCCTCGCCGAACGGCACGGGCTCAAAGAAAACCCGCTCAAAGAGGTGCAACTCCCCAAGGCCGAACGGAAATTGCCGGTGGTGCTCTCCGCGCGCCAGATCGACGACCTCCTGGCCGCCCCGCTCCAGGCAAAACCCACCCCCAAAGCCCCCAAATGGCTTCCGGCCCGCGACGCCGCCATTTTGGAATTGTTCTACTCCGCCGGGCTGCGCATTTCGGAACTCGCCGGGCTGAACGTGGCCGACCTCGACCCGTATTCCGAAAGTGTCCGCGTGCTGGGCAAAGGTCGCAAGGAGCGGCTCTGCCCCGTGGGGTTGCCCGCCCTGAGCGCCATCGCCCGCTACCGGCAGGAGGCGAAGGTCGAGAGCGGCCCGCTCTTTCTCTCCAAGCTGCGCAAACGGCTTTCCACGCGCAACATCGCCGTGATGCTGGAAAAATATGTGCTGCTGGCGGGCCTTCCGCGCGGCATCACCCCCCATAAATTGCGCCATTCCTTTGCCACACACCTGCTGGATGCCGGAGCGGATTTGCGCAGCGTGCAAAGCCTGCTCGGCCACGCCAGCCTTTCCACCACGCAGATCTACACGCACGTTTCCGTGGAACGGATGAAGAAAGTGTACGACGCGTCCCACCCGCGGGCGTAGGATGGGCCACAAAAAGGCGCAAAAAATTGAATCTGGAACTCAGGAACTCAGGAAGAAAAACGATCAGGAAACCAGGAAACCAGGAAAGCGATGGAGTGATACCAACTCTTAACAATAATTAGACTCTTTGGTATGGAAAGCGTTCGGGGGGAGCGCCATTTCAGGGCCAAAGGCCCGACCCATACCAGCCTGGGGCGCAGCCCCAGGAAACACACCCCAGGGCGCACAGGGCCAAAGGCCCGCACCATCCCATGTGCCGGGGAGGTTACGGGCTTTCAGCCCTGAATTTGGCTCGCATCGAAGTCCTTGGCCTGCGCTTCGCTCCAGCCAAGGCTGGTATGGAACCGCACCTTTGGTGCTCAAGAACTGGCAAAAGTCGGATTGTTTCAAAGAGATGGTACGAAACTCAAAAACAGCCGTTCTCTTCTGAATTTTCCTGAGTTCCTGAGTTCCAGATTTTCTTCTCCCGGCCTTTTTGCGGCTATTTCTTCACCGCTCCAGCGCCGCTTCCGCCGCCGCTTTATCGGGAAAAATACGAAACACCTGGTCGAGCCGCGCAATATGAAGGATGTTTTCCACGGCATCGTGAACGCCGATCAACGCCAGTTTTCCCCCATAGACGTTGATGCGCTGCATCGCCTCGATCAAGACCGCCAGCCCGGAGCTGTCTATAAAAGTCACGCGGGAAAGATCGACAAAAACCTGCGGCGGATTCTTCTCCAATAACCGCAGGATGCCCTCTTTCACACGCGGGGATTCGTGCAGATCGATCTCGCCTTGCAAGACGAGCACATTCGGCTCGGGGATGGATACACTGGCCATCTTCAACTCTTTCAGCGGAGGTCTCTATTCCTGAACCGGACCCCGCGGCCCCCTTGGCCTTGTGTCAACCCCTTGGCCCCGCTAATCGCGGAAATTCTTGAACGAGAGAGCCACTCCAAAATCCTTGCTCCGCAGGAATTGGATGACCTCCTGGAGATCGTCCCGCTTCTTGCCGGTCACGCGGATTTGCATGTCCTGAAGGGCGCACTGCACCTTGGTGGTCGTTGCCTTCACGGCCTTGGTGATCTCCTTGGCCTTCTCCCCCTCGATCCCCTGTTTGATCACGATCTTTTGCGTGGCGTGGCCGAGCGGCGAGATCGCCGGGTCCTTGCGTTCCACATTGCGCAAGTCAATGTTGCGCTTGGCCAGCTTGCCGATCAGGATTTCCTCCAACCCTTTCAGGCGGCTCCCGTTTTCGGCCGAGAGATTGATCTCGTTTTTCTCCGTCTCGATTTTTGCGGTGCTGCCCTTGAAATCGAACCTCGCCGCCAGTTCCTTGCGGGATTGGGTGATGGCGTTGTCGATCTCGCCTTTGTCAATTTCGGATACAATGTCGAAGGATGGCATGGGCCGATTATGCCTCCAGAGGGGCCGCGCGCGAAAGGAAAATGCGCCGCAAAAATGCGCAAAAAACGCAAAAAAAATGAAACCCCGATGGGCTCCGTTTTTTCCTGAGCTCCGTTTCGCGACTGGTCCATTCTCTTGCTTTCCTGGTTTATCCCCTCGCAAAGCTCGGGGCTCCGCAACAAGACTCCGCTGCGCTTCGTCCACACGAAACCGCTATCGCGGTAAGGCGGTCCTGGCTTCCTGATGTTTTTTCTTCCCGGGTTCCAGATTCGCTTCCGCCTTGGGCTAAAACCAACCATGAGGCAGCTATCAGGGTTGCTTCTCGAAAAAAAGCGTTGCATTCGGAGGCAGTTCTCCGGATAACCGGGCTCCTATGGCCGATTCATCCAACAAATACGCCGATAATGTTCCCGGACGCTTTTACGTCGATGACCAGTGCATTGATTGCGATCTGTGTCGCGAAACCGCTCCCGCAAACTTCGCCCGCAGCGAAGAAGGCGGCCACTCCTACGTCAGTAAACAGCCGGAAACTCCCGAAGAGGAGGCTCTGAGCCAGGAAGCGATGGAAGGCTGCCCGGTGGAAGCCATCGGCAACGACGGCCAATAGGCCCGGTTCTTCCAACATTGTTTTTGAAAGCCCACACGTCTCCTAAGGCGCGTGGGCTTTTCCCCCATGACCTCCCATCAACGAGCCCATCTCATCCGGGAATGGCGCGGCCTGCCTGAGCCGCCACCCAAACCCGACCGCCAGACCACCGCCGCTGCGGTGATCGGCAAAGTGATGGCCTCGCTCGGCCTGGGCGAGCGGCTCCGGCAGGAGGAGGTGCTCGGCGCCTGGAAGGAGATCGTGGGCGACTTCATCGCCAGCCACGCCGCGCCCCAGCGGCTCGAAAAGGGAGTCCTCATCGTCCAAGTGCTCCAGCCGACGATGCACTACGAGCTCGACCGGGTTTGGAAACCGCAGATTCTTCAAAAAATGAAGAACCGCTTTGGAGAGCGCACCGTGCGCGAGATCAAGTTTCGGATTGGGTAGGATTAAAAAATCTGGCGTCCATCTGCGCAATCTGCGGATAACTCTTCTCATGCCCGACCAAATCCACATCGAAGCCCTTGAGGTCCGCTTGCACATTGGCGTGCCGGAGGAGGAACGCGCCGCGCCGCAGCGGTTGACGGTTTCGCTCACGCTGGAGCCGAACACGGATTTCCGCGCGTTGGGTGACCGGATCGAGACCACCATCGACTACGCCGCCGTTTGTGAAGCGGTGAAAACGCTCGCGGTTGCCCGGCCTCGGCGTTTGGTGGAAACTCTGGCAGAGGAAATCGCCGCCCATTTGCTCGCGCGTTTTCCGATCCGGCACATTGCGGTGGAACTCCGCAAATTCATCCTGCCCGAGACCGCCCACGTCGCCATCCGCATCGAGCGGCCTTGAGGTGCGTGATTTCTGCCACCCCTTTGGGGTGAATCTTGTATTTGCAACATTCCGGGGGTATCGCTTCGCTCAACCCCCGGCTATTGTCTGGAAACCCTTCGGGTTTTTTCAAGGGAAACGGTATCACTTTCTTCTTTGCGGCCTTTGCGTTCTTTGCGCGAGACATTCTACGGCCTTCCGGCCTTAACGCATCGACAGCACAAAATTCCGGATCCCTTGCAGTAACATTTCCACGGCCACGGCGGTGAGGATCAGCCCCATGAGTCGCTCGGCGGCGGTCAGCACGCGGCGGCCCACGAGTTTTGCGATGGTGCCCGCAGAGATCAGGATGAGGGTCGAGAGCCCCATCGACGCGGCCACCGCGCCCAGGGTGATCCAGAAGCCGCCGGGCCCGCGCGAGGCCAGCAGCAACACCGTCGCCAGCGCCGACGGGCCCGCAATGGTGGGAACGGCCAGCGGGAACAGCAGCGGTTCGGCTCCCGTATTAGCCCCAAAAATAGGGTCGGAGGTGGGAAAAATCATGCGGATGGCGATCAGAAAAAGGATGATCCCTCCCGCAATCCCCAGCGAGATTTCCGAGAGATTCAGCAGGTGGAGGAACACCCGTCCGAAGAGCATGAAAAGCACGAGGATCGCAAAACCGAGCGCACATTCGCGCAAGGTGATGAGAAGGCGACGTTCCTCGGGCACGGAACGCAGCGCGGAAAGAAAAATGGGGATGTTCCCGATCGGGTCGATCACCAAAAAGAGCAGGATGGCCGTCGTGAGGAAGTTCACCCAAGGGAAACGCGCGAAACCCCGGGGAACCGCCTGCGCTTTTTACCGGGTCTTCACCGTCGGCTCCTGGATGAGCGGCGCGAGTTTCTGGATGAAATCGTGAAGGAGAGCGTCGGTCTGCGCTTCGTTGCGCCCGAAGCGGTCGAATTTGTCGGTGATCCGGCTCATTACCGTGACGTAGGCCCACGGTTGGTTGGTCCCTTTGAGCAGGCGATCGCGCGCATCAATAAAGTAGCGCGCCGTATGGTCGGCCGTGGTTTCCGTGGAACCGACAAACCAATAATAAAGGAGACTGAATTCTTGCGCCTGCCTGCCGTCGGGGGTCTCCAACGGCCTGCCTCCGGAATTGTAAAGCGGGTGGCCATTGTGCAGCCGCGTCATCGTGAGGGGACCGGTCGCGAGCGCGGTTTTCACGCGGGTTTGGTCCACGATGGTAAAACCTTGGGCGGGCAGGCACCGTTCCGGGCGATGGATGCTGGTGCTCATATCCTCTCCCGCGAGGACGATGGAGACATAGACCGCGTCGCCCCTGGAATTGGTGTATTGCTTGCGGGCAAAGCGGGTCTCGCTCCCCAGGACAAGCCGCTCTTTTTCGGTAACCACCGCGTCCTGACCATACCAATCGCCGATGAAATCCGGCAACTTCAGGATGACGCCGGGCAGCGGCGGCTTCGGGGTCTTGGGCAGCGCAAAAATCCCGCTGAAGCCCAAAAGCAGGATCGCCGCTAAAATCCAAAGGCGCTGGGTGGTTGGGGCGACACTCATAGGAGACCGGGTTTGTGGGCAAAGCGGGCGGCCAGCTTGCGGAAATCGAGATTCACCAGATTGGAGAAGAAAAGCATGGCCAGGATCGCAATGGGGAAGAACAGGTAACCGGAATTTTCGTGATAGATGCCGGCGGCCACCTTCGGGTCATAAAATTTGGCCATCAGCACGATGGAAAAGATGCGCCCGAAATTGCCGATGATCGCAAACAAAAGCGAGCCGCCGAAAATAACCCCCTTTTTCCAGAGCCGATCCTGCGTGAGATGCACATACACGGCGGTGAGCATGGTCATTGCCATCAGGGAACGGATGCCGCTGCATCCCTCGGCGATCTCGAAATTAAACGAGCCGTCCGCGGCGGTCAGCGTGGTGCCGTTTTCGAGAAGGGCGATCCTCAAGAAATGTGCGAATGCCGCCACCGCGCTGGTGATGGCGGTTTGCAAACTGGCAGTCGCCTGCACCAAGGCGCCCACGGGCACCATGAAGATCAAAAACGCGCAGGGAAACAGGATCACCCGGGCCGCCGCGCGCCCCCATACGAAACGCACCGCTCCGTAGATGAGCAAAGGCGTGCTGGCCAGGCCCATGCGTGGATTCAGGCAGCGGACGGCGAGGACAAAAAGCAGAATCCCCAAGCCGAGCGGAAGCAACCCCAGCGCATAACCGCCCGCAGGAGCCTGTTTCAAAGCGTTCCGGTGGTAAAAGAACAGTCCCAGGGCGATGAACGGCACCATCCGGCCGTAGGATTGGTCGCCCTCCGGGTTCCACGCTTCCCAGGCCCAGCGCGCGGTGGAAATGGTCCCGTAGGTGAAAGGATGCACCACGGCAAAAAAATAGACCAGGATGGTGGCGATCCCCCCCAGCGCCAAGGCCCCCAGCGGGTTGTGGCCGCACCATTTTCCAAACGCGGCGAGACTTTCCAGCAACGTAAGCAAAATTTCCCAGAGCCACTTCACCGTATCCAGCACCTCCCCAAAAAGGGAGGCAGGCGCTTTGGGTTTTGCCGAAGAAACCGATTTTTCTTCCGCGCCACCTTCGTTATTGTGCCTGGGGTTGGTCGGGGTAATCTCGGCCATAGAGACGTGACTCATATCCGACTTTCCGCCCTCGTGCAAATCTCTAAATGACAAACATGGCCCGCATCTGCCCGCTTTTTGGAATCCGCCTTGCGGCAACCGATTACGCCAGCGCCGTGGCCCTCACGCGTTCCTGGGCGCAGGAGGGCGGCGTGCGCGCGGTGGCTGCCGCCAACACCCATGTCGTCGCGTTGGGGCGGCACGACCGGGATTTCGCCGCGACCCTGGCGCAGTTTGACCTGATTGTGCCCGACGGGATGCCGCTCGTTTGGGCGATGAACCGGCGCGGCGCGGCTATGAGCGACCGGGTGTACGGGCCCACATTGATGCTGCACGCGCTGGCCCAGCCGGGCCTGTCCCATTTTTTGCTCGGCGGCTCGGAGGAGATGCTGGAGCGCCTCACTGCCAAACTCCGGGAACGCTTTCCCGGCATTCAGATCGCCGGGAGTTACGCGCCGCCTTTCGGGGAATGGACGCCGGAAGAGAATGCGCGGATTTTTCAAAAGATCGCCGCTTCCGGAGCGCAATACATCTGGGTGGGGCTCGGGTGCCCAAAGCAGGAGCACTGGATTGCCCGCCACAAAGCGCAACTGCCGCCGGGGGTTTACTTCGCCATCGGAGCGGCGTTCGCGTTTCACGCCGGACTCGTCAGCCAGGCTCCGGCGTGGATGCAAAAGCGGGGGTTGGAATGGGTCTATCGCCTCGCCACCGAACCGCGTCGACTCTGGAAACGGTACGTGGTCTATAACACGCTCTTTGTCTGGTATCTGCTCACCGACGCCCGGCGGAACCGGGAAAAAAGCGGCAGTTAGCGCGCCAGCAGGCGGGCGGCCTCGTCCAAAGCCCGTTTCACCACCTGGTCCATATTCAGATACTGGTAGGTGGCGAGCCGACCCAGGAAACGGATATTTTGCTCCCGCGCGGCAAGCTCCGCATACCGCTGGTAAAGCGCGTGGGATTCCTTTGCGGGGATCGGGTAATACGGCTCCTTGCCGGGGCCGTAATCCTCGGGATACTCGCGCACAATCGTGGTCACCGGGAGCTTCTGGCCGGTCGCATGCTTCATTTCGACGATGCGCGTGAAATCGTGGTCGTTCGGGTAGTTGACCTGCATGGCCGCCTGATAATATTCCATAGGCAGAGTCTCCTCCTCGAATCGAAGCGAGCGATAGGGAAGCGGGCCGAAGCGGTTGTCGTAAAACGCATCAATCGGTCCTGTGTAAATCATCCGCTGGAAACGCACATGGGGCACGATTTCGCGGTAGTCCGTTTGTAGCAGAAGCCGGATGTTCGGGTGCTTCAACATCCGCTCAAAGACCCTGGTGTAGCCGTGTTTGGGTAGCGCTTGGAACTTGTCCGTCAAATAACGGTCGTCCCGGTTGGTCCGCAGCGGGATGCGGCCGCAGACGCTGGCGTCCAGATCCTTGGGATCGCGCTTCCATTGTTTGCGCGTATAGTTTTTGAAGAATTTTTCGTATAGCTGCCGGCCTACCTGCGCGAGGATGATTTCCTCGGAATTCGCAGGCTGGTCAATGGGCACGCGCCATTTCGCAAGCGTGTCCGCCATCTCTTCGCTGGTAGAAGGACGACCGAGCAACTGCTCGAAGGTGTTGAGATTGATCGGGAACTGCCAATACCGTCCGTCGGTCCAGGAAAGAATCTTATATTCCACCGGATGCCATTCCGTGAACTGGCTCAAATACGCAATCACCTCTTCCGAGTTGGTCCGGAAATAGTGCGGGCCGTAGGAGTGGATCAGCACGCCCGCGTTGTCGTAATGGTCATGCGAATTGCCGCCGATATGCCCCCGGCGCTCCACCACGAGACAGCGTTTGCCCGCGTTCGCCAGGCGCTCGGCCACGACAGACCCGGCGAACCCAGCGCCCACGACGAGAAAATCAAAATCCCAAGGCATAGGCGGCCAATGTGGGCGCGAAGTTTCGGCGATTCAAGGGTTTTCGAGCCTCCGGGGTGGAATCCCCGGTCCAAAAAACGGTTCCCTGCTCCATGTCCTCTGTGTGGCTTGAGGGTGAAATGAATCGGATGCGCTTCCTTTGGAACAACAAGCTTGCCCCAGCCAGATTCCACCGGCATCATTTCGGACCCATTTTTTTATGAGCGCAGCCACCACTTCCAGCCAACTTGACCTCCTTAAAACTTTCACCAAAGTCGTCGCGGACACAGGCGATTTCGAATCGATGCGGCAGTTCCACCCGCAGGACGCCACCACCAACCCGAGCCTCATTTTCCAAGCCACCCAGAAGCCGGAATACCGTTATATTCTAGACAAAGTGCTCGCCGAGCGCCGCAATTCCAGCCTCTCGCGCGCCGCGCAGATCGAGGACATCATGGACCACGTCCTGGTCGCCTTCGGCCTGGAAATCCTCGCCATCGTTCCCGGCCGCGTCTCCACGGAAACCGACGCCCGCCTCTCTTTCGACACCGAGGGCACCATCGCCAAAGCGCGCCATTTGATCGCGTTGTATGAGGCGAGCGGGATCTCCCGCAACCGCGTTCTCATCAAGATCGCTTCCACCTGGGAAGGGATCAAAGCCGCCGAAGTGCTCGAAAAAGAGGGGATCCGCTGCAATTTGACGCTCCTTTTCTCGCTCACCCAGGCCATCGCCTGCGCCGAAGCGGGCGCGCAGCTCATCTCCCCCTTCGTGGGCCGCATCTACGACTGGTACAAGGCGGCCAACAAGCGCGATTACGTCGGCGCGGAAGACCCCGGCGTGCAGTCGGTCACCACGATCTACAACTACTACAAAAAATTCGGCTATAAGACGGAAGTGATGGGCGCCAGTTTCCGCAATACCGGCGAAATCACTGAACTGGCCGGGTGCGACCTCTTGACGATCAGCCCCGACCTGCTCGCGAAACTGGCCGCGTCCACCGAGCCGCTCGTCCGCAAGCTTGACCCGGCAGCCGCCCAGTGTGCCGATATTCAAAAGGTTTCGCTCGATGAAAAGAGCTTCCGCTACCTGCTCAATGACGACGCCATGGCGACAGAAAAAACCGCCGAGGGCATCCGTAAATTCGCGGTGGACATCATCAAATTGGAAGCCTTCATCGCTGGGCTGCTGTAAGGGGATGGGACTTATGCGACCCATGGGTCATATAAGCCCTGTAAATACCTAATAAACGCGCAGATTATCTTTTCTGTTTGAACACAGGCAGGCGGTGTGGTGTCTTATTCCCGAAACCAGACAAAAAATATGGCACTACCCGTTGGAACCCAAGCCCCGGACTTCACCCTTAAATCCAAAAAGGGCGACGTCATTTCGGACATCAAACTCAGCGATCAGTTCGGCAAAACAAACACCGTCCTGCTCTTTTTCCCGCTCGCGTTCACCGGGGTTTGCACCCAGGAAATGTGCGATCTTACCGGCGGCATCGCCGCCTATGAAGGGCTCAATGCGAAAGTCATCGCCGTGAGTGTGGACAGTCCGTTCGCCCAGGATGCCTGGGCGCAGAAGGAGCGCATCGGCCTGCCGCTTGCCAGCGACTTGAACAAGACGACCGCCGCCGCCTATGGCGTCCTCCTGCCCGACTTGGGTGGGTTCGGCAGCGTGGCCGCACGTGCCGCGTTTGTGATCGATCAAGCGGGCGTGATTCGCTACTCCGAGCAGACGCCCACGCCCAAAGACCTCCCAAATTTCGAGGCGATCAAGACGGTGCTGGCGGGGCTGTAAAGCCTCACCGTTCATTTTGTTTCGCGCAAAGAACGCAAAGGACGCAAAGAAAATAAATAGGCTGGAGTCCTGCGCGTAAACGAAGAGGTGTCTCTTCTCCTTTGCGTTCTTCGCGTCCTTTGCGCGAGACATTCCTCTGAATTTGGGTTGAATCCGCGCCATTTCTGGCTACCTCAAGAGGGATGCACGAGCCGTTTTTGTTTCAAGCGCCTGCGCGGTTGGTCGATTTCATGCGCCAGGCGGATCAGCCCGGGTTGATCAATCTCGCCGCCGGAGTGCCGGGGCTGGACGCTCTTCCCTTTGCCGCCTTGCGCGAGGCGGCGGAGCAGGCGTTCGCCGCCGAGGGGGCGTCGCTGTTTGCCTACCACCACCCGGAGGGGGACCACGCGTTGCGCGCGTTGCTGGCCCGGCGACTCACGGCACGCGGGGTGGCGGATGCCGCCCCGGGCGGGATCGTCACAACGACCGGTTGCACCCAGGCGCTGGCGGCAATGCTTTCGGTGCTGGTGCGCCCGGGGGAGATCGTGGCCTGCGAAGCGCCCGCCTATTACGGGCTCCTGGAATTGATCGCCGAAGCCGGTGCGCGGGTGCTGCCCCTGCCCGTGGGAGCGGCGGGGCTCAACCTCGACGCCACGGAACTCGCGCTGCAACGTTGGAAACCCAAATGCCTCGTGGTCTGCACCTCCCTCTCGAATCCCTCGGGCGCGACCCTCACCGAAGCTCAACGCGAACGGCTCGTGAAAATATGCCGCGCAACGGGCGTCCGCTTGATCGAGGACGATATCTACGCGGAGCTCCTCGACAGCGGCGCGCCCAAGCCGTGCCGGGCGTTTGACGACGGCTCGACCGTCTCGTTTGTCACCAGCTTTTCCAAAACCGTTGCGCCGGGGCTGCGCGTCGGCTATTGCCTGCCGGGATCGCCGGAGCTCCATGACGCCTTTGCCGCCCGCAAATGCCAGCTCGACCTGCACAGTTCGGTCGTCTCCGAAGTCCTATTGCGGACGTTCTTGGAGCGCAACAGTTTTGACCCCCACCTTGCCTGGCTGCGGGAACGCAACCTGTGGCGCCGGACCCTGGCGCTGGAGGCCATTGGGCGCAGTTTCCCGCCGGGAACGGAAGTGAACGCCCCCTGGGGCGGCTATATGCTCTGGGTGCAACTCCCTGATTGGGTGTATCTTCCCGAAGTTGCCAGTGCGGCTCGCGCTGCCGGGGTGGTGTTCGCCGGGGGAACCGCTTTTTTTGCCCTGCCCCCCGGGGAAGACCGCAAGACCCCCTGCATCCGATTGAATTGCGCGCGGGCTGCCGAGCCGGATTTGGAACGCGGAGTGGAAATTTTAGGAAAAATCGTTTCCGGCCTCGCCTAATTCGTGCATCTTTCCCGCTTTCCCATGTCCCAAAAAATCATTTCCTTTCACTACACTCTCACCGACTCCGACAGCGTTGTCGTGGAAAGTTCGCACGGCCGCGACCCGGTCTCGTTCATGACCGAAATGGGGATGATTGTTCCCGGTTTGGAACGCGAGATCGTCCACTACACCGCGGGCCAGAAAGGCCGCGTGGAGGTCAAAGCCGAGGACGGCTACGGGCTCATCGATTTTTCCAAATACGTGCAGGTACCCAGGGAAGCGCTCCCCAAACAGGAGATCAAGGTGGGGGACATGTTTCAATCCAACCAAAGCCCCGTCCCGTTCACGGTCAAAGAGGTGGCCGAGGCGCATGTCATCCTCGACGGCAATCACCCGCTGGCGGGCGAGGATCTCCTTTTCGACGTCGAAGTGCTCGAAGTGCGCGAGGCGAGCGCGCAGGAGTTGCAGCAGCTTCAGGAAATGATGCAAGCGGCCCAGCAACAGCAGCAGCAAGCGCAGCAGCAGGCCGGTCAACCCCCGGAAGCGACCGCGTAACGAGTCCCTATTTCCCCTCGGGGGCTTCGGGGCCAAAGGTGATCTGGAAGGCGAGGTAGCCGATCAAGTTGGACGGCCCCTGAACGCTGTGCCCGGCGGAAAAGAGGATATGGTAGCGCTCGCTAAGGTCCCATATCCCGCCCCCGTTTATTTTTGTCTCGGACGATCCTTCCCGTTCGGAAGCGGTTCCGTGGAAAATTTCCGCCCCGAGCGTCAGGTGTTCCGTGATTTTGCGCTGGAGCAGCCAGCCCACAAACCACCAATTCTGGTTCTCCGGACCCGGGTTGATCCAGTAGCCGCCGCCGCCATAACTGGTCCACTTCCCAAAGCTCTTTTGCAGCCAAATCGGGAGAAACAGATCGGTGTGGCCCGAGCCGAGCCCCAGCGCCTGATCGCCCGTGGGCAACTCGATCAGCGGAAAGGTCGCAATCTGGGGGAGATAATCGGTCTCAGGCACAAACCGGTATTTCATCCCCAGTTCGGTATCGCCATAGCCATACTGCGCATTGCCGCCTTTGGGGGAGGAAAAAGCCATCGGCGCGATCAGGTGGAGTTGCACGTCGGGCGTGACCCCGTAATTGATTTCCACGTGCGGCAGCGTGCCGGACCAGTCTCCGCCATGCTCCCGAGTCACCTGGGAGGCCGTATAGATTTCCCAATGCTGGTAGGGGACCGGTTCGGGATCGTCTGTTGCAAACGGGGGACCCGCCTTCAGCAGGCCGCTAAACGCAAAAAAAACCGATACGAGGAGGATTGTTTTTTTCATGGGAATTTTTTCGATAAGAAGTTTAGAAAAACCAAAACCAACCGAGGAGCCCCACCGCGGCCGCGAGCACACAGGCCACCAGAATAGCCGGTAGATGAGCGGTTTTGGCGGCCCAAGGGGTTCTCTGCAAAAGCAGGCCCAGCCCAAAAAAGAGAACGACGTCCGCCAACCCGTGGGTGATCCAATGGTGGCCCGTCAGAGCCGCCATCGCCTTGTTCAGAGGGGGATAGTAGTCCTTCGCGCTGGCCAGTACCAAATTAAAAAGAATGGTGATCGCGGCGGCCCAGCCAAAAGCTGCGCTGGCGCGACTGACCTGGCTGGAGGTGTCGGTATGCGTTAAGGTGTCGGTGTTCATGGGTGTGTGATCTTGGCTTGGGGATGGATGTAGGCGACCCGGACGCCGTAGCTGATGACGGCCCCCGCGCCTTCAATCGCCAGGCCGCTCAGAACGATCAATAGCGAGACGCAGAGCGCCAATTTGCGGGCGGCCGCATTTTCATACAGCTTCGCGCGGACGACGATCGGGAGATAAAACGCCAAAATCAGCGAAACGAAAAAGAGGTGCTCCTTTATTTCCATGAAAAGGGTATGCGCAAAAGGCCACGGCCCCTTGAGAATCATGCCCTTGTCGGCGGGATAAAAATGCACATACCAATACCCGCCGCAAATCCATGCCACGGCCATAAAAATCGCCACAGCCCAGGCTGCCGTTCGGGTGCGCTCCGCATTCTCCCGCCGCGCATTTAAGGCTCCCTTAAAAACCCAGAGCGCCGCCAGAATAGAGAGGACGCCGGACCCGGCGTGCACAAAAAGCGAAAGTGGACCTATAAGTGTTTCAGGGGTTGGAGCAATCATGGATTAGTTCTCTTTTTAGATGAGAGCGTCTTAAAAAGTCAACCCCCAAAGTGCCCCTTTCGCCCGGACGGCTACTTTCCGGCGGGGAGAATCGCCACGGCGTTGCGCACCGCTTTCCATTCCGGGCGCGAAAACGGGACGGGGTGGGAGGCAACCCAGAGAGCGGTGGAACTGCCGCCGTCCAAATTGAGGGCGCGCTCGATTTTCAGCCCCGGCAGCAGGCCGGGGGTGGCAAGCAGCCGTCCCAATTCCGCGAGGCTGACCGGGCCGGTGGTGAGCAGCGCCGCCACGCCCTGTTTGTCTGCCAGCAGCACCGTGCGTTCTGCAAGATGCGTGGCATTCAACCCCGTCACAGGCTTGCCGCGGTCCACCAGGAACGGCCCGGTTTGCAGCGCTTCGCGAATGCCCGGCCCCGCCTTGAACTCCCCGGAGCGCAACAGGCTGGTTCCGCGTGCGGTCACAGTCAGCACGCCGGTCAGGATTTTGGAAGATTCCCACGGATGCAGCGGGACGCCTTTGCTGATCACCAGGCCGAGCGGAACGCGGTCCGGCTTGAAGTAGCCGCCGTTGACCCCGGCCAGCCCTCCGCTGGCCCGCACGGTTGCGGCCACGGTGGCACCGGGAGCGAGGTCGAGCACGCGCAGCGTGGCGCGGCTCCGGTCGAAGCGCACCAGGTGCAACTCCAAACTCCGGTCCCCCTCCAAAGCCAGCAGGTGATGGGTGAGCGCCGGGGAGCGCGTGGGAAGCGACTCGGAGGATTCCAGCCGCCAAGCGTTTTCAGCCTGGAGCGCCTGCGCAAGGGCCAAGCTGGTCGCAATGAGAAGCAGGATGCGCATGGAATGGGAAAAGTTTAGCCTGAAAACGGCCAAACGAATATCCGCATAAAAGCGCAAGCGGGGCAGAGCCTGCTTTCCTTGCCTTTTTGCGACCGCTCCCGTGTTGACCCGCGAAATAGAGGCATGGAAACGCCGCCGATTCCGCCCACGCCACCCGAGCCGCCGCCCCTGATCCCCCCCGGCCCGAGCCAACTCGAACGGACTTGGGCAATGGCCGCCCACCTGAGCGCGTTCGCGGGTCATTTCATCCCGTTCGGCCATATTTTTGGGCCGCTGATTATCTGGCTGGTCAAGCGCGACACCTCGGAGTTTGTGGCCGATCAAGCCAGGGAAGCGCTCAATGCGCAGATCAGCGCCACGATTTATGCCGCCGTGGCTGCCGTCCTCATCCTGATCGTCATTGGGTTGCCGCTGCTATTTGTGATCTGGCTGGTGGATATTATCCTGGTGATCATCGCCGCCGTGACCGCCAACGACGGTCGCCGTTACCGGTATCCGCTGATCCTGCGATTGGTGGATTGATGGGTGGAGTCAAGGGCGGCACGGAAGTGCCGCCCCTGATCTTTAGAGCATTTTCGTTTGACGTTGTCGCATTGATTGTGCGCTGAAAGCGCAAGGGAAACCAGCCCAGGGCAGAGCGCAGCGTCGCCCTGGGTGCCGCGCAACAACCGGTTGCGCCCTGTAAGGGCGCTGGTAAGGGGGAGCAAATTGAGCGCGAGCATTTCCCAGTGCCCTTGCAGGGCACGGCTCTCTCACACGCATACCCAGGGCGCTGCCCTGGGCTGGTTTACTCAGCCCCTTCGGGGCGAGAGGAATGCGACAAATTAAACCGAAACTGGTCTAGATTACAGTGGCGTGGTCCCGCCCATCCGGGAGGTCGGGCCGGAACTCGTCCGGTGCTCCGTCTCGGGAACGGAAGCCTCGGAGCCGGTGGCAATATCCTCCGCGTTCGTCGCCTTGAGGATTTCCTTGGCGCGATCGGACATTTCGGAGTTTTCCGCATGCACCGAAACGAGGATGTTGCCCTCCTTGATTTTCGACTCGTAGCGACGCGCTTCATATTCCGGGATGCCCATGCCGATGAGTGCCCCCGCAATGCCGCCAATCGCAGTCCCCACGGCCGCCCCGCTCAAGGCCGCCATGATGGGGCCCGCCGCGATGAACGGCCCAAGTCCCGGGATCGCCAGACTCCCGATCCCGGCCAGCCACCCGAGCACGCCGCCCACCACAAAACCCGTGGCTCCGCCCGTGGCGGTTCCTTCCGGCGCTTTGGTGGCGTGTTCGTGCGCGAAATCGTGCGTCCCGGCGGTGTCCGCAAAAAGCATCGAGATATCGCTGGAGGCGAATCCCGCGTTTTTCAGGCGCTCCACCACCCGTTCCGCCTGTTCTCGTGATTGTAAAATGCCAAATACAGATCTTTTCATAATGCTCGTTCCTCCTGATTGTCTCCGGTCTCAGAAATACTACGGGCGGTCACAACGGAATGGTTGTGGGCCGCGAGCGCGGCAACGTTGAGTCACATATTTGGCTCGCGCAAAGCCGCAAAGAACGCAAAGGAACGCGCCATTCGTCGATGCGTGCTGTGGGAACATGGGAGAATGAAAGGGCAAACTCCTGGCGCTTTACAGGAACCGGAGGGAGAGGGAGCGAGAGCAAGGAATTGCGGGCTTTTTGGTTCGCGACTTTTTTGGCTCGCGCCGCAATTATTCGCGCCGCAATTATTTCAGCGCCAACGGCGCGGCCCCATACCAGCCTGGGTTGGAGCGAAGCGCAGGCCCAGGACTCCATGCGTCTAAAAGATCAGGGCTGTAGGCCCGCACCATCCTTCGCGACGGTTATGGTGCGGGCTTTCAGCCCTGAATCCTTTTGCAACCAAATCCTAGGCCGTTGGCCTAGGCTGGTATGGGGCCGCGCCGTTGGCGCTGAGGAGAACCGCCGAATACCTTCGACGTCTGGCATATGGGACCGCGCCTTTGGCAACTGAGGAGAACGTCCTGGGTGAACTGAGGGGATTCATCGAAAATCCGGTGTTGATGCTGTTGTAAGAAGGGCTCGCGCAAAGCCGCAAAGAACGCAAAGGGACGTTAGCACGCCGCTCCTTCGCTCGTTCCCCTCGTTCCCAAACATCTAACGGTAAATCGCCGCGAGCTTCCCGGCGGCTTCCCCCAGCGCAATGCAGGTGCCCATGGGACGCGTCGAGGAAAGGGCCGGGCGGCTGGCGGAGATGCAGCGCCCGGTGGCAAACAGGTTCGGCACCGCGCTCGAATGCAGGCAGCGCCGGGGGATTCCATAGTAGTCGTGGTCCGGAGGGTAGGCATACACCGGGCCGCCCTCGGAACTCCACGATTCCATGGGCCACGCATTGCGTGCGACGCTGTTGGGGAATTTCCGCCCTTCGAGAATGGAGGCTTCGTCCAGTTCCCAGTCTCCGACCAGCCTCACGCCGTCACGGTCGAGGAGATGGAATCTCCCGATGATGCGGCTGTGGGCCAGTTCCGGAACATGCGCCGCCAGGACGGCGTGGACCTGTTCCAGGCGTTGCTGGATCACTTGCGGGCCGTGAACAGCAACCTCCTGAGAAAAGCTGAATCTGCAAAACCCTTCGCCCTCGTCACAACCGGCGGCGAATCCACCAAAGGCAGGCAATCCCACCGCTTCGACGGCAGGCAAACGGCCCAGGTGCCAGGCAATCTTGATCGCCAGAAGCGCGCGGTCGCCTTCGATCCCCACCAGATGGAGCGTGCAGCCGCCCGGCTGACGGTTGGGATCGGGAGCGGGGGCATACGGCGCTCCCGCAAGCCGGAGGACGGCCCCCGATCCGGTGGCGTCAATGACCGCGCGGGGGCGAAAAATGTTTTCCCCCTCCGGGGTCTGCACCGTCACGCTGGCGATACTGCCGTCCTCCCTGCGTTCCACCTCCTGCACTGTGGAGCAAATGCGCCGGGTGAGATGCGCTTCCCCCTCGGCGAGGCTTTCATACACGGTGCGCAGATGCGCTGGTTCAAACGGAAATCCCCACCCGCGCCCCATTGGAAGCGGATGGCTGGAGGGGGCAAGCGCCCGGAGCCGCACGACGACTTCCCGGGCCAGGCCTGCGTTGAGCGTCGCCGTCGGTTCCGAGGAACCGTTGGCATACAGCCCGCAAATGTAGCGGTGCAGCGCAGTAACGCCTGTTCCGCCGAGAAAATTTTCCCGCTCCACCAACACCGTGCGCGCCCCGGCACGGGATGCAGCCACTGCAGCGGGCACCCCTGCCACGCCGCCCCCGGCCACCAGCACATCGCAGGTTGAGTTCATCTGTTTGGGGGGCGAGTCTAACCAATCCGCCTCCTCATTTCTACGCATTTCGGGCGAGCAGCGGCAGGCAATCGCGTCTTTTCTTTGAATCCCCACCGTGTTGCGCATAATCTTTCCTCATGACCACGCCCAATGCCACGCCTTCCCCCGCCCCACGGGTCAATCTTCGCACGCCCGAGGTGATGACCCAGGTGCAGGCGCAGGTGGAATCCCATTACCGGAGCGAAATTGTGGACCGGCTGCGCGCCCATGGCGGCTCGATCACCGTCGCCGGGGTGACGGTGAAACTGGCCAAGCAATTCGGCTTTTGTTACGGTGTGGAACGGGCCATCGACCTCGCCTACGCCTCCGCAAAGGTCTTCGCCGGGCGCCGGCTTTTCATCCTGGGCGAGATCATCCATAACCCGGAGGTCAACGAGCAGATCCACGCGCTCGGCATCCGCAATCTCGTCGGGAAATCCGGCGCGCCGGACCTGGACGCCCTCGCCGCAGGCGACGTGGTGATCGTTCCCGCGTTCGGCACGGACGTGGCGACCCTGGAGCGGATCAAGGCGCGCGGGTGCCAAATCGTCGATACCACGTGCGGCGACGTGATGAGCGTGTGGAAACGCGTCCGCCAGAACGCCGGCGATGATGTCACCTCGCTCATCCACGGCAAGGCCAGGCACGAGGAGACCATGGCCACCGCGAGCCGGGCCGTCCACGGCGGCAAAGGGCATTATCTTATTGTGCTGACCTTGGAGGAAACCGATTGGGTGTGCGATTACATCCGCCACGGCGGGGACAAAGAGGTGTTTCTCAAACGATTTGAAGGGGCGTATTCCGAGGAGTTCGACCCGGACCTGCATCTGCGGCGCGTGGGGGTGGCCAACCAGACCACGATGTTGCGCGGCGAAACCGAGGAGGTGCAGCGTCGCGTCAAAGCCGCGCTCGTGGACCGCGACGGAGCGCAGGCAGCCAGCGAGAGCTTCCGGTTTTTTGATACCATCTGCGGCGCCACGCAGGAGCGGCAGGATGCGCTGACCGAAATGCTGGCCCAACCGATGGACCTCCTGCTTGTGGTCGGCGGCTACAACTCCTCCAACACGTCGCACCTGGCCGAACTGGGCGAGGCTGTCGTGCCCACCTATTTCATCGGCAACGCCAGCCGGATGTGCTCGCGCGAGCAGATTCGCCATTTCGATCTGCACACAAAAAAAGAAATCGTCACCGGGAATTGGCTGCCCGCTGCGCCTGTAGTGATCGGCATCACCGCCGGGGCTTCCTGCCCCAACAACCTCATCGAGGAAACGATTGTGCGGGTATTTGAGTTGCACGGGGTCCCGCGCGAAGCGTTGGGGTAAGCCAATCGTCCTCCTAACGCGAGCCCTCCCCGGTATCTCGTTCCCAATCTCCTGATTGGGAACGCGCTTGTCCGCGAAACTCTGTTTCGAAAACCGCGAGACAAGAACACGGCGCATCCCAGGGAAACAGAGTTTCCAAAACACTTCCGTTCCCAATCAGGAGATTGGGAACGAGGACAAGGTGGATCGACCGCTCCGCGGGCGATTCCGGGGAAGCGCATCGCCAGCAGTTCTTCTCTTGTGCTTTTGCAGCCAATCCCTTTTCCAAACGGCGCTTATTCCCGCGGCCATATCCGAAACCAAGGTATATGGCTGCCATCACTTTGCCCAAAACGACCAGCCGGGTGTCGCAATACACAGCCCGGAAAATCAACGAACGCATCTTCAGCGCGACCCAGCAAAACGTGGAGCGCCTGTGCGGCACGGATAAGGAAACGCTCGCAAAACGTCTGGAAGAACTCGACCGCGAATGGGACGTCGAGCGGGCGATCCAGACCGGCGCATCGATGCAAATCCTGCTCGGGCTTGCGCTCGGGATATTTCTGAACCGCCGCTGGCATGCCTGGTCGGGCATTGTTGCGGGATTTCTTCTCATGCACGCATTGATGGGTTGGGCCCCGCCGCTGCCCATTTTGCGTCGGCTGGGATTCCGCACCGAAATGGAGATCGACGAGGAACGCAACGCGCTACGGATTTTGCGGGGCGATTTCCACTCCACGAACGATCCGCGCCAAGCCCTGGCCCAGGCCCGCTTGAGCGGCGGCGCGTCCGTTTCCGGCGCGGACCTCAGCGACACGAAATAAAAGGCTTAGGAAAGCGAGGGAGCCAGCGGAAAACTGCTTCCTCGCTTCCGAATTTACGGCGTTGCGCCCACAAATTTTCCGGGATTGAGAATCCCGTTTGGGTCGAGTGCTTTTTTGAGCGCGGCATGCACGCTGCGGCTCACGGGCGAAGCCGCCTGTTCCCACCAGCGGGCTTTGGCCAGGCCGATGCCGTGTTCGCCGGTGATCGCGCCGCCCCAGGCCAGCACTTGGGTGAAAAGCTCGTCCAACGCCCGGCCCACGCGCTCTTTCACCTCGGGCCGGTCGTAATCCGCCGCCATGATGTTCGTGTGAATGTTGCCGTCGCCTGCATGGCCGAAGCACGCCACCGGGTAGCCGTATTTCTCGCGCAAGCCCGCCGCGAATTCCGCCAAGTCCACCAGCCGCCCGCGCGGCACGACGATATCCTCATTGAGCTTGGTGAGCCCGGTCGCCTTGAGCGATTGCGAGAACTGGCGGCGCAGTTCCCAGAGCGCCTCGCAGTCCGCTTCGCCAAACGCCTCGCGCAGAGAGACGGCCCCCAGCCCGCGCACCAACTGCGCGAGCGCGCGCGTCTCGCTTTGGACGGATTCCGCATGCCCATCAAGGTCGATCAGCAAATGGCCTTCGCCCTCCGGCACCAGCGTCGCGCCGAGATATTCGCGGGCCGAGCGCAGCGTGAAGGCGTCTGCGATTTCCAGCGCGGCGGGGAGATACCCCGCGTTCAGCACCTGCTGCACCGCATCGGCCGCCTGTGCGAAAGTCGCGAAGCTGGCGGAGATCGTCGCGCGCGCCGGAGGCAGCGGGATCAAGCGCAGGGTCGCTTCCGTCACCACGCCGAGCAGCCCTTCCGAGCCGGTAAAGAGCCCCACCAAATCAAACCCGGTCTTGTTCTTGTGCGTGCGCCCGCCGGTGCGGAGCACTTCGCCGCTGGCGAGCACCACTTCCAGGCCGAGAAGATAAGATCGAGTCACACCGTATTTGAGGCAGCGCGGGCCGCCCGCGTTGGTGGCGATATTGCCGCCGAGGGTGCATTCCTTGAGGCTCGCCGGGTCGGGCGGATAATACCACCCGAGCGCGCGCACCGCCGCCTGGAGTTCGCCGGTGATCACCCCCGGCTCCACCACGGCCACGCCATCCGCCGGGTGAATCTCCTTAATCCGGTTCATCCGCGCCAGCGAAAGGGCGATGCCGCCCCGGGCCGGAACGCACCCGCCCACGTAGCCGACCCCGCCGCCGCGCGGCGTCACGGGAATCCCGCGCGCATTGGCGAACGCCAGCACCTGGCTCACCTGCTCGGTCGATTGCGCGAACACCACCGCCTCCGGCAGGTGGCTGGCAAACCATTTGTCCGTGCTGTGCACGGCGAGAGTTTCCGCGTCATTGCAGACCACGTCCGGCCCCAGCAATTGCACGAGTTCTTCTTTCAATCTCATGATGACGGAAACCGTAATCGCATCCAGGCCATTGGGCACGCCAAAACGCAAGGGGTGCGGCGGCACGCACCGTTTGTTGCCCGGTAAAACGCTTCGGTTGGCAATTTTACTGAAATAAGCGGAGATTACCTTGAAATCGCGCCCGTTCTCGCGCCCACTACGCTCCCATGCGCAACACGAAGATCATTTGCACCCTCGGCCCGGCCACTGAATCCGAGGAAATGCTGCGGGCCATGGTGGATGCCGGAACCAATGTCTTCCGCTTGAACATGAGCCACGCATCGCACGAATGGGTGCGCGTGATCGTTCCCCGCATTCGCAAAGTGGCCGCCGATCTCGATGCCGTGGTCGGCGTTTTGCTCGACACCCAGGGCCCCGCCATCCGCACAGGCGACCTCGCCACCAAGCTCCAACTCAAGGCGGACGACATCATCGAATTCACCGTGCGCGGCGAGCGCAGCGAGGAGCAATACTCCGTGGATGTCAATTATGACGGGCTGGTGGACGACATTTCCGTGGGCGACACCGTGCTTGTGGACAACGGCGTGATCCACATGGAGGTGCTGGAAAAGGAACGCAAGCGGGTGCGCTGTCGCGTCTTGACTCCCGGCACACTGGGCTCGCGTCGGCACATCAACCTGCCGGGCGTGAAGGTGAATCTCCCGCCGCTCACCGCAAAGGATTTGGAAGATGTCGCGCTGGGCGCGGAACTGGGCGTGGATATGGTTGCGCTGAGCTTCTGCCGCGAACCGAGTGATGTGGACGCGCTGCGCGAAGTGCTTGAAAAACACGGCAGCCATGCCCGGATCATCGCCAAGATTGAAGATCAGTTGGCCGTGCGAAACATCAGCGGCATCATTGAAAAGAGCGACGTCATCATGGTGGCGCGGGGCGATCTCGGCATCGAGTGCGCCATGGAGGAACTCCCCATCATTCAGCGTGCCATTGTCAAACGTTGCCTGCGCGCGGGTCGCCCGGTCATCGTCGCCACGCATTTGCTCGAATCGATGATCTCCAACCCGGTTCCCACGCGGGCCGAAGTGACCGATGTCGCCAACGCGGTTTTTGAGCAGGCGGATGCCATCATGCTCAGCGGCGAGACCAGCGTGGGCAAATACCCGGTGCAATGCGTCGAGGCGCTGCATCGCGTCGCCACCCGCATCGAGCGCAGCGGCGGCGCGGGGTACGCCAACGAGGCTTTCTACAACGAAAACCGCCAGCGCACGATGCACTCCGCCGTGGTGCTCGCCAATTCGCTGCGCAACAGCAAGGTCGTCGTCTTCACCCGGCGCGGGCGCGTCGCCAATTACGTCTCCGCGCAGCGCCCCGAGCATTCGCCGATCTTTGCCTTCAGCAACACCATGGAGGTGTGCTGCAAAATCGCGATCAACTGGGGGATCGTGCCCCTGCTCATGCCTTTCTCCGACGACCCGGAGCAGACCATTGAAGCCGCCGTGCAACTCCTGCGCAAGCAGGGCCATGTGCACCATGGCGATAATCTGGTGATCGTCAGCGACCTGCAAGCTGGAGAATCGACCTTTGACTCCATCCAGTTGCGCCCCGTGAAATAGCGGAGCAAAAAAACGGTCAATGAGCGTTCGCGATCAATTTTGCTATTTATTAATAAGCTTTTTCATGCTTGATGGGGAGCGACCGTGCAATGAAGAGCCCCTGCAATTTGACCAGCGACGACAATTCCTCCACCGCAGAGCTGCGGAAGAGGATGGATTTGTTCTATCAAAATACGCAGGATTATAGCGCCTTCCAAACCGTCAACGAACTACCCGTTCAGTGGAATTACGTGCGCCGCGCGATCCTTTCCGTGCTCGAGAAGAAGCCGCTTTGCCGCGTTCTGGAAATTGGCGCCGGTAAAAGCGGTTTCCCTGGTTTTGTGCACGACTTGAAGCCCTCGATCCATTACACGGCTCAGGATGTTACGCGGGCCAACGAAGAGCACCTCCTCGCCGTGGCGGACACGGTGCATTTCCAGAGCATCGGGCAGATCGGGGGAGAGTTCGACGTGATCTTTTCGACGTTCGTTTTGGAACATATCACCGACCCGAGGCAGACCCTGGAAAAACTTTTTTCCTCGCTCTCCTTGGGCGGCAAGCTTTTCATTTTCTGCCCCCGGTACGATTTCCCGTTTTACCTGTCCCATTCCGCCGATCACTACAGTACCCTGCGTCGGCTGGGCATTGGCCTTTGGCTGGCGCTCGCCCGGCTTTGGGCGTGCCTCAAACGACGCCCCCTCTTTCTCGTGCATACCGACCCTGCGATTTTTCACCTGCCTGTTTATCGGGACCGGGACGCGGTCCACTGGACGAGCTTGTGGGATTTGGAGGCGTTTTTTCGCGGGCGCGGCCGGATCGAGTCGTTGAAGCTGACCTCCGGCAATACAAAGGACTGGATCGTCAAGAACCTGCTCCAGATCAACGTGGAAATCACCCGGGTGGGGTAGCGAGTCCTGCGTTAGGTTATAAAAACCAATCTGGAACTCAGGAACTCAGGAAAAAAGAGGGTGCGGACCCTCAATGAGAGCATTTTCGTTGCCGTTGTGCATGGATTGTGCGCTGAAAGCGCAAGGGAAACCAGCCCAGGGCGAGCGCAGCGTCGCCCTGGGTGCCGCGCAACAACCGGTTGCGCCCTGCAAGGGCGCTGGTAAAGGGGAGCGGATGGAGCGCGAGCGTTTCCCAGTGCCCTTGCAGGGCA
>CAIYQA010000356.1 GCA_903928175.1 uncultured Spartobacteria bacterium
CAATAATCAACATCATGCAAACTCCGCGCAGCCAAAAGCCTCGCGGGGTTTTGCTTTTTTAATATTACTAATTGCCTAGTGTTTTCTCTATCCACCTGCGGATTTTATCTTCCACTTTTTCGCGGGTCGCGCTGTATCGTTGCCGTGACATGTGAATAATCGCATTGCGCATACCGGTCGATTCCGGCAAAGCATATTCTGTTTTCCCCTGAAAAGGTTGCTGGTATCCGTCAATTGAAGATGGCTTCGCAAGGATGTGGAATCGTTCAAGTCCAACGAACTGGCTTTGAACAAAAACTTCTCCATACTCCTTCGCCATGATTTCCGCATCCGTCGATCCAAGTTGAAATGCAATGATCGTGCCGATATTACCGAAGACCGCATCGCAAATTTCCGGTTCAAGCTGGCTGGTAAATTGGTGGGCGAGCACAAGCGAAAGTCGAAACTTGCGGGCTTCTGAAAGGATCGAAGCAAATGCGCGTGTGGTGAAATTTTGAAACTCGTCAATGATGAGGGTGAAATCGCGGCGGGAGCTTTCCGGCTGCAATCTTCGCTGCATGGCTGCGCGCTGGAATTCCGAAACAAGAAGGGAGCCGATAAGATTCGAGGGATCATCGCCCAGTGCGCCCTTCGAGAGATTGGCAATGAAAATCTGCCCGCTCTGCATGATGAAGGGAATATCGAGTTTGTTCCTGACTTGCCCCAAAATATTACGGAGCGCCGGGTTGGTTGCCAGCGGGCCGACCTTGTTTTGAATGGGAGCAATCGCCTCCTGCCGAAACCGTTGATCATAATTTTCAAATTCCACTTCCCAAAACGCTTTCACGAACGGGTCTTTGATCTGTCGAACAACCCACGCCCGGTATGCGTCGTCGGTCAGCATTTTCGGCAAACCCAAGATGCTCGTATGCTCGGCATCAAGCAGGGCACGAACGGCATTGTAGAGAATGTATTCGAGCCTCGGCCCCCATGAATCACCCCACACATGCTTGAAAGCAGAGACGATACCAGATGCCGTGCGAGGCCGTTCATCAAGGGGAATGTTGGCGAGGATGTTCCAGGCGATAGGGAAGGAAAGATCGGCAGGGTTAAAATACACCACGCGCGAAGCAAAGTGGCGCGGCAAGAGATCGAGCAATTCCTCAGCGAGATCCCCGTGAGGATCGAGCAAGGCAACACCCTGTCCCTGTTCTGCCAGTTGGAGAAAAATCGTCTTGAGAAGACTCGTTTTCCCGGTGCCGGTTTTACCGACGACATACACGTGCCTTCTCAGGGCTTCCTCGGAAATATGAAAGGGGGCTTCGCTGCCGCCCCAGCCTTGGTGAATGCCAAGGCGAATGTGAAAATGATGGTCGGACATATTTCAGAGACAGCCTCCATTCCAAAAATTCCTGTGCTTCCCTTGTTCTGGCACGGAAACGCTGCTGCCGACATGCGGTTTTGTCGAGTCGGGAAGGCAATTGAAACTGTCTCTGAAACCCGAAAACGCGAAGTCTTCGGTAACTGCTCCGCCCTATATTATACCGCGAAACGGGTCAGGATGGTGGATGATCCTCAATCTTTGAGGAGCGTTTAGCTTCAGAGCTTGCCTCTTTGACCAGTTCCCAAAGCTCAATATCGAGAACATCTGCAATGCGAAGGAGGCTGTCAAAGCTGGGGCTGCGCATGCCACGCTCAATGTAGCTGACTGTGGTCAGACCGAGTCCCGCCTTCTGGGAAAGCTGATTTTTGGAGAGACCCTTCTGG
>CAIYQA010000357.1 GCA_903928175.1 uncultured Spartobacteria bacterium
AAACTCCAATTGGATGAAAACTCCAATTGGAATGAAAAAAACAACTAAAAAACTGATAATTATCCCCTTGGCGACTGTCGTGCTAAGCACGGCCATGGCATGGGGGCAAACTGTTTCGATCACAAAGCCCGCCGCGTCTAACGGCGCGGATGGCGGTCACGGCTTCAACGGACAAAACGGCGACCTCCGTGCAGGCGGCGGCGGTGGTGGCGGCGGCGGCGGGGTGGGCGGTGCGGGCGGTCTGGCAGGTGGCGGATCCGGCAATAATGGCGGCAACGGCCTCAACGCAGTCGCCGGTGGTGGCGCAGGCGGCTCAGGTGGCACGGGCAACGTGGGAGGTGCAAATGGCTCCGGCGTTTACGGTGGTGGCGGCGGTGGCGGCGGCGGCGGCGCTGACGGCGGCCTTGCAGGCATAAATGGAGAAGCGGTGAACATTACCTGGACATCTCCCAATGCCACAATTTCGATTACTACCAACGGCGGCAGCGGCGGCAACGGTGGCGCGGGCGGCAATGGCGGGCTCGGCGGGTATGGCGCCAATGTCGGAGGTGCTTTTAATACTGCCGGTAGTGGCGGCAGCGGCGGCAATGCTGGCGCTGGCGCTGGCGGTGGCATTGGCGGCAATGGAGGTATAATTACCATCTACACGCCGAGTGCAGCAATTCTTCCCAATGGCATTTCACTTCTGAGCCAAGCCGCTGTGGGCGGCAACGGTGGCAACGGTGGCAATGGAGGCGCTGGTGGATCGGGTGGGAGCGGATGGTTTAACGGCTCCAACGGTGCCACTGGCAATGGGGGCAACGGCGGCAACGCTGGCAACGGCGGCAACGGCGGAGTGATTACGGTAACCAATCAAGGCACCACCGCAGGTATTTTGGCTCAAAGCATTGCTGCGGTTGGCGGCAATGGCGGCATTGGCGGCACGGGAAGTGTTGGTGGCAATGGTGGCAACGCCGGAAACGGCGGCAACGGTGGAGTCATCAACATCAGCAATCAGGGCTCCATCATCACCTCGGCCATCAATTCCCACGGTATCATTGCGACCAGTTTGGGCGCATTGCCCGGCACTATCGGTACCGGAGTTATTAACGGCAACGCGGGGTCAGTGGGAGCGGGCGGCAACATCACCATTGATAACAGCGGCCTGATCAAGGTCACTGGTGCGGGAGCGGACGGCATCCGCCTGCAAAGCACGGGCGGCGGCGGCATCTTGACGGGCAACAAGGGCAATCTTTTTGTCAACGTCCATGCCAACGGCGTGGTGTCTGGCGGCGCAGGAACTGGAGCCGGTGTGCATTACATTGATGGCAATTCCAGCACCCTCACCATTGATGCAGGTGGCACGGTGACTTCCGTGAACGGCGTGAATGGCTTGGCGGTGCTCAGCGACTTGCAAGCGGCATACAACGATGTCATCAACAACAACGGGGTGCTCATCGGTTCAGTGAACCTCGTGGGTTCTGGCGGCACTCCGCTCGCCAGTTCGAATACCATCAACAACCTTGCTGGTGGTTATTTTGCTTCTGGTCAGACGATCAATCTGGGAGTGAACACCAACAATGTGCTGAACAACGCAGGCACACTCGCGCCCGGCGGTTCCGTCACCATTATGAAGACCAACTTGTCTGGAAACTACATCCAGACCTCGACCGGTAACTTCGTAGTCAAGATCGGCGGCATAACACCGGGGGTAACCCATGATGTTCTGGCTGTGTCCAACAACGCCGCCTTTAATGGCACGCTGACGACCACCCAGTTTGGCAAGTTCATTCCCGATCCAGCCGACTCAATCCACCGTATCGCTGCGGACACCTTCACGGTGCTGACCAGCAACGGTCTGACCATTGCCCCGACTGCCCAGTTGAACGACTACTTTGTTAAAAACTTCCTCGTAGCCTTGACGGTGGCCCAAGTCGGCAACAACCTGCAGTTGACCACCAAGCAGAGCACGTTTGCGACATTGTTCTCTGGTTATGGCGATGGCCTGACGCACAATCAGCGCGCTGTGGCGAAGGCCTTGGACAAGGCGATTCTTGCCTCTGGCTGGAACGGTGGCCGCGATGGACGGGCTCTGAAACTGATCGATCGGTTGGATGACATCCAGAAATCGAGCCTGCCGCACGCATTGGACCAGATTGCTCCCGAGGAACTCGGCCTCCTGGTCAACGTGGGCCTTGGCTTGGTTGACAGCCATGAATTCACCGTCCTGCAACGTCTCGACCAGCTCCGTCTGTCGGGCTGCCCCTTCGCACCCGCGCCGGTGGCGACTGGCAAGGACAGCAAAGCTGTCGCTGCCGCAGCAGAGAATGACGCCAACGGTTTCTACTTTGCCGGTAACTTCGCTGGCGGGAAAACCGACAGTCAAAACAACATCGATGGCGGACGGGATCAGTCCTACGGCGGAACCGTGGGATATGATGTCCGCGTCTCCGACTCCGTGAGGTTGGGCCTGGCAGGGAGCTACTTCTACGATAAGGTGAAGTTCTCCAGCGGCAGCGACAAGACGGATGTCAGCGACGTCATCGGTTCCGTTTACGGCGCGTGGGTTCCCGGCAACTTCCACCTCGAAGGCATCCTAGGCGGCGGCGTCGGTTCCTACAGCGTGCATCGCAAGGGGCTGGACGGCGCGGACGTGAACGGCGACACCACTGGCGCTGATTTTCATGCCTTGTTGGGCGCTGGCTACGACATCCCCGTGAACAACTTCACGGTGACGCCGAAAGCCTCGCTGGCCTACACCAACCTCTGGTTGGCTGGGTTCACCGAAAAAGGCTCGCTGGCTCCGTTGAAGATCGATGACTTCAACAACACTTCGTCGCTGAAGTCCCGGGTTGGGGCGAGCGTCAACTACAATGCCAAGGTTGCCGGTGTGGCGGTGACGCCCGAAGTCGGCCTCTATTGGCAGCGTGAGAATCTGGATCCCCAACGCACCGTCAGCGCCCATCTGGCGAGCGGAGCGGGTGGGTCCTTCACCGTTGATAGTGCTTCGGCCGACCGCAACAGCTTCGTGCCGACCGCCGCAGTCAACGTGAAATTGACCTCACATGTTGACCTCCGCCTGGCTGCTGAAGCCGCCTTGTTCAACAACGCGCCGTATTACAATTCGACGGCAAGTGTGAGTGTCGGTTGGTAAAGGCTCATGCCAGCAGAAATGAGTTCTTAAACTGAACCTTGGTTGTTTGGTTGTAGGCGCCGGTCATTAAAAGACCGGCGCCTTTTTTTATTTGCTCCCGACTTGCACTGGGAACGGGAAGGCTCACAGTTTCGACCAACGGGACGGCGACCCTGCCGCCCGCCGTAGCCCGCCCCCGCAGGCTTAGATGGGACAATCCGGCTCGTATTTGCACATCCGCACCGGAATAGGTTCGAGACCAGCGGCAGCCCAGAAGCGGGGGCGGTTGTGCCAGTCCAGGCAATGGGCGATGGCGTGATAGGCCAGTTCCTGGGTGGATTTTTGCATTTGCCTAACGATGAGGCCAAAGGCTTTGACAATCTCTGGATGCTGGGTAACAGCGTAAAGTTGGACGATTTCCACGGCGGCCGCGAGGGCTAGTCTGTCGACAGTGGTGAGAGGGGCGAGGCAACCCTTTCCAAGGTTTGCTTTGAGCCAGGGCAAGACAGTTTTACACGGGGGGGTTATTTTCATTTTTGGGTTTGGGTTTTGTTTGGTGAGCGAGGAAGGCTGGCTCACCTCAGCACATTGTAACGCACATCCAGAACGCCCCGCTGGAAAAAAATTAACGCCCGCCGTAACCGTGGCTCCCGCCGCCGCCACGAGGGAACGGCGGGACGTTTTTGGGTTCGAGAGGAAGCGGCACCTTGACGGCGGGAGGCGGAGCGGGCGGTTGGGGTTCGTTTTCGTAGTCCGTCCAAGGCTGCATTTTGTGGCGAGGGATGCGGCGGCCATTTTCGAGCCCCTCGTTCCAACTATCGGCCAAAACAGGCTTGGAAGTCTTCATCTCCGTAAGGGTGAAGCGGAGCGTCGGGAAGTCCGCACCCAGGGCTAGGCAGTCCGCAAAAATACGGTTCGTCTGGCAGCCCTGCCGACGGATTTCCTCGACCGAGACCGTGATGCTCAGGCCAGAGGGAAGAATCGCCTCGACCCCCCGTTGTTTGACACAGAGGAGCGGGATGGAGCCCCGCAAGATGCGGAGCCAGCCGAGTTCCTGGTAGGGGTTGGAAGGGTTGAAGGTTACCGGTTCCTGGGCCGCTGGGGGAGTTTGTTTTTTGGGCATGGTTTGGGAGGGTGTTGTTGGCTTGTGCCTGTTGTATGCGGGCTTGCTGTTGCTGGACAAATTCCAGGGCGGAGATCCGTTCGCCGCTGCGTTGGAAGGCCGTGGCGAGTTCGGAACGATCGTCGGTATAGATGGAACACCTCTCGATGCCCCGACTGGCTCCCACGTAGAGGGTCTCCTGGCTTGTGCCGCCGTGGGCGGACTGTGCGTCAATGGCCAGCAGCACCCAATCCACATCCTTGGACTGGCTCGACTGTGTTGTGATGGCGTAGCCGTGGGCAAATTGCCCGTAGGTGGCCGGTATAACCCGCCCATCGGCAAGGGCTATGGAGCCGTTCTTGAAAACCTTGCTCACCGTGACCAGTTCGCCGTTGGTGAGTTTCTCACCGCTGGACGACCGGCCATTGGAGCGGAGGAGGAGTTCCTCGCCTTCGGCCACGGCGATGGGGCGAGGCTCGAAAACGGCGAAGCGGTCGGCATCCTTGGCCGGGTCGAAGGGGAGCACCGAGCCGTTGGCCCTACGAACCCGCAGGTAGCCGTCCTGAGCACCCAAAACCGTCAGGCGTTCGTTGCGGGCGAACAGGTCGGACTTGCGGCGGAAAAGGATGATTGAACCTGGCTCATAGCATCGAGCGTGCCGCCGCTCGGCGGCGGTCAAGTTGCACGGAGCCAGGGCGGTAAGTTCGTGGTCTTTGAGCGAGAGCAGCCCGGCGGCTTTGAGCGTTTGCCGGATGCTGTCGGTGGCAAGGGTGGCCTCTCGCCAGGTGGCACAGACCGTCAGGCAACTTTTTTTGGCGGTGCGGGCTTCGAGAAACTCCCCGGCAAGGCGTTGGTAGCGTTCGTCAATGCCGAACTCCTTGACCCAGCCCAGATCGTCCAAAGCCCTGAACCCGTCTTCGCTCTTGCCGTCTTTGAGGAGTTCGACCGCACTACGGTAAGCGGCATCCTGCTGCCGGTAAATGGTGGAAAGTTCGGCACGGGTCATCGTGCTTTCGGTTTCAAGGATGCGGAGAGCGTCGCCCGCTTCGACCCCCTTGTGTTGGCGGGTGTCGCCCGACAAAACGAACCGTAGCCCAGGGGCCTGTTGAGCCAGGTCGAAAAGGTCGTTCATCTGCTTGACCGAGGCGAACCCCGCCTCATCGAGCACCACGACCGAGTTGGCGAGGCGGGCTTTCATCTTCTTGTCGGTGAGCAGCCATTGGAGCGTCACGGCATCGGGGAAATCGTTGCGGAGTTTGTCCACAGCGGCAGCGGTCGGGGCACAGAACACCACCCCACGGTTGACGGCTTCCAAGCCCAGGCGAAGCCCCGTTAGCGTCGTCGTCTTGCCAGCACCCGCCGGGCCGTGGAGAGCGGCGACACGATCGGGAGAGTCGAGCAGCAGGGAAACGGCGGCGGATTGCTCCTCTGAAACCTTGTCGCCAGCGTAGAGAACGCCAGCGTTGAGCGACTGGCAAACGCCCTTGCCGCCATCCACGAAGCCGACCATCTTTTGCTCATCGGCAAGCATCGCCAGGGTGGTCACGGTATCGCTGTCCACCAGGAACTGGCCGGAGGCGTTCTTTGCGAGAGCGGCCCGGAGATCGTCGAGCGTCAGGAACCCGTTGCCGTAGGCCAGGGCTTCCCGAAACAGTTTGCACTTGGGCACCACGGAGAGCCGTTCCAGATGATGCCGGGCAGACCATTCAAGAGCCTCGTCGGCAGTCACCGTGGAATTGACCGGCAGCGGCCCGGCAGCCGAGGCTTTGAGGGTTTCGAGTTTGGCGACCTGCGTCGGCGTGAGTTGGTCGAGCCAATCCGCCCGCAGCCCTTCGAGCGTTTTTGAGGTGTCCTTGTGTGCCCTATGTTTGTGGGCGATGGTCGCCCGCAGTTTCGAGTTGTTCCCCCCGCCCAAGGCCGCGGCGATGCTCTCGATTTGGGTATGCCGCTTGCTGAAAGTCTTGATGACATCAGGGGCAACGCCGACGATCTCCACGCCTTTTTTGGTGCGGACGGTTTCGTAGCCGATTTCCCGGAGTTTGCGTTGAACCGTGGTGCGGAAAACCTCTGTCAGCATCCCCGACCCACGGTAAAGCCCGCCCGCTTGGAGAGCCTTGAAGCGGCCTTCCTCAGCGTCCCAGGTGATGTTCGGGATAATGCAATGGACGTGCCATTGCGGGTCATTCAAACGGGACGAGAAATGCTCGAACACGGCGGCGGCGAGGTTGCCAGTGAGACGGCTTTCGTCCCTCTTGTTGCTGCCCTTGCGAAGCCGAACAGAGGCGAGGGCTTCGGCCTCTTTGAGCGTCTCGACGGCGGCCGCCCGCAGGATGTCCACGACCCGCTTGTCGTCCATCCCCAAGCCGACCACCGAAGCGGATTTGAACACACTTACGCAGAAATCATAAGCGGCGACGGCATCCTTCCTTTTTCGGGGTGTCAGTTGCTCGCCCGTGACGGGATGCACGTTGCTGGAAACCCGCTCGAAATCCTCAGCATCCACCACGCCCGAAAGGTTGAGCAATTCGGCCGCTTTCCCATACCACTGGCCGACCGACTGACCGCCTTGGGAATAATATCGGGCGGCGGCAGTGTCGGCGGCAAGGTGGTCACGGTGATAGGCGACCATTTTTTCGACATCTTTATGAGGGTAGATATTGACCATTTTGGGTAGGAATTGAAAAAAGGAGGAACACACTTCCCTAAGCCCAAGGGCTTAGGATTTACCGGCCTCGACGGGTGGGGGTTCGGGGGCGGGTTTGCACTTGGCCGATGCCTTCAAGAGGGAGCCAGCCACGAAGCGGGCGGTGATTTTGCGGGCGGCCGTCTTGGCCACCTCTTTGAGCATCTGGGCCTCGATATAGGCCACGGCTACGGCGGGGAGTTGAGCCAGGCCGAGGACGGCCAGGCGTTGGCGGATGACGCTGGAAAACGAAGTGAGTCTCATCCCAAGCGTATTAGGAGTTCGCCCCTTGTCCGGCAAGTAATCGGCTAAACTTTTTTTGAGAAAGTTTTCCACGGAGCCGCAGACGGGAACAAAACCCGCCGCCAGCGGTCACCGTTTCCCAAGGCGAAAACCGTGCCCTTGCCCGTAAAAAAGACCGGTCATGCCGAGAACGGCATCACCGGAGAAAAGGGGGAATCTGTACGATCGCCGTCTTGCTCACAATCAGGTTCTGCTTTCGCTTAGCACTAATGGCGTGGGCTGTCTGGAAGGCCCACGCCACCGCGAACCGACTGCCGTCACTTGATTGCGAACAAGGCCGCACCTGTCCGGCTGACGGTTTTTTCGTCGCAACTTGCGGCGAGGTTGCTACCATCCGAGAGAATGACTGACCTCCCCGCATTGCGTGACATTAAGGCGTTGGCCTCGCCACGCATCTTTTCACGCCCAGCGGATAAAAGTTCGAGTCCACCGATGCGTTACCTGTTTCTAGTATGTTTCCAGAACGACCTTAAAATACTGTATTTTTACCCCTTTCGCCGCCTTGCACTAAAACTCAAAAAACAATGCAAGTATCTTATTAACAGCATTTTATCTTATCTTTCTCTCCTTAACAAAAACCAAGTTCCCAAGTTGCACTTGGGAACGCAATTGCGCAGGCAGTTGAACTGCCGGTTCCTCGCGAGCGGAGCGAGCCTAAATTTGAAAATGTTTGGATGTATGGCACGATTGCGAAGTGCAACTTCGCGGGAAAGTGCGTTCCCAAGTGCAACTTGGGAACGAGAAGAAAGAATTCTTGAGCGCCAAAGGCGCGTCCCCATACCAGCCTGGGCTGGAGCGAAGCGCAGGCC
>CAIYQA010000358.1 GCA_903928175.1 uncultured Spartobacteria bacterium
GGCGGTGGCCAAGTCCGTCACCGGAGCCCATTGGAACGGGTTTCTGTTTTTCGGCATTGACCGCAAAGGGAAGGAGCATGCGGCATGACGGCGGCGCAGGCAAAGAAGGCTGCGGCGGGACAGTCACCGAAGATGATCCGGTGCGCGATCTACACGCGCAAGAGCACCGACGAGGGGCTCGACATGGATTTCAACTCTCTCGACGCGCAGCGCGAAGCGGCTGAGTCGTTCATCAATTCCCAACGCCATGAAGGATGGGTGGTCGTGCCAGAGAAATACGATGACGGCGGATTCACGGGCGGGAACATGGAGCGGCCCTCGCTCAAGCGTCTGATCGCCGACATCGATGCCGGGAAGATCGACGCCATCGTGGTTTACAAGGTGGACCGCCTTTCGCGCAGCCTGCTTGATTTTTCACGGATCATGGGGACGCTCGACGCCCGCGGGTGCTCGTTCGTCAGTGTCACCCAGCAATTCAACACGACCCATTCGATGGGACGTTTGACTTTAAATATTCTCCTCTCGTTCGCCCAGTTCGAGCGCGAGATTATTTCCGAGCGCACCCGCGACAAGATGAGTGCCGCCCGGAAAAAGGGCAAATGGGTAGGAGGAGGGCTGATCCTCGGGTACGACATTGACCACGAGGCGAGAAGGCTGGTCGTCAATCCCTCCGAGGCCGAACGGGTCCGCGCCATCTTCGCACTCTACATCGAGATGAAATCGATTCTCGCCACGGCGGCGGAATTAAACCGGCGCGGCATCCCGCGCAAGACGTGGACCGCGAAGAAAGGGAAACAGTCTGGCGGCGGGATCTGGAACAAGCCCAACCTCCTCGGGCTCCTCGGCAATGTGGCTTACATCGGTCGCGTGAACTACAAGGGGGAAATCCATGCTGGTGAGCACGAGGCGATCATCGCCCCGGAGATGTGGGCCGAAGCGCAATCGATCCTGACCCGCAACGCCCGCGACCGAGGGGCGTCAACCCGCAACAGGCATGGGGCGCTCCTGCGCGGGCTTCTTGTCTGCGGCTCCTGCGGGTGCGCCATGACCCACACCTATTCTGAAAAAGGCGCGAGGCGCTACCGTTACTACGTCTGCCAAACGGCCATGAAGCGCGGCTGGGGCGAGTGCGCCACCCGTTCCGTTCCCGCCCAGGAGATCGAGGATTTCGTGATGGAGCGCATTGCAGCCATCGGGCACGATCCCGTTCTCGTTTCGGACGTGGCCTCGCAGGCGCGGCGGGAACACGCCCGCCAGTGGCAGGCGTTATCGGATGAGCGCGACCAGATCGGTCGCAACCTGCGAAAGCAGGCGCGGTCAGTCGCCACTGTCGTGGGGCAGGAAAACGCCTCTGCGCAGCTGGCCATCCTCCAAGACCAGATCTGCGCCGGAGAGAACCGCATCACCGAGATCGGTATCGAGATGGCTGGGCTTGGCGGCGAGGTTTCCGAGGTCAGCGTGGCCGATGCGCTCGGACGATTCACCGACCTCGTGGCAGTCCTCACAACTGAGGAACGCGCCCATCTGATTGAACTTTTGGTCGAGCGGGTCACGTTTGACCGGGAAAAGGGAACGGTCGCGATCTCGTTTCACCCGGCGGGATTCGAGGCAATTCTGGAGGAACCGACATGAGCGTAACAATTGAGTCCAGCTTCCATTTTTCCACTGGGCGTGCTGGCCAGAAGCGGCTGCGCAGCGGCCCGAAGGCCCCGACGGAGCCGCTGCCACAACGCGTACCCCGGATTTCCCGCCTGATGGCGCTGGCCATCCACTTCGATGGGTTGATTAGGCTTGGGATCGTCCGGGATTATGCCGATCTCGCCCGGCTTGGTGGGGTGACCCGCGCACGGATTACGCAGATCATGAATCTGCTTAATTTGGCCTCGGATATTCAAGAAAAGCTTCTGTTCCTCGCTGCCGCAGCGTCCGGACGGGAGGATGTCACAGAGCGGGAACTGCGACTGATTTCTTCAGAGGCAAGGTGGAAATTCCAACCCAAGCATGAAAAGGTTGACGCCACCCGGAAGAACGTGCCATAAGAAAGGTCTGACGCTATAGAGTTTTAAAAAGTCGCATAATGCACAACAGCCCTCCCATTCGCCTGAGCCCAACAATAAGAAATCTTGAAGCACTTAACGCAATCTTGGGGCTTAGCCAAGAGGAGATCGCCAAGCGTATTGGCGTCTCATTTACATCTGTAAATGCTTGGTTTTCTGGACGTAGCAAACCTCGTGCAGGTTCTGATGCGGGAATTACTGCCCTGCTTAAGAGCGAAGTCATGAAACTTAAGCACAGCGATGCCCGCGGGGTTGCTGCGTGCCTTCACTCGCACTATGGAGCACCGCGCCCTCAACTCAGGAGAAGACCGCTCGACGAACTGTTCTTTCAGTTATTGGGGCTCAAAGCGGCTCATCGATCTGCCGAAGAAGCATTCGATCATTTTTATCAGAATTTCCATCCGTGGCAGCGTTTGCTTGATACCGAGCCTGAAGACCTTGAGTCTTCCATGAGGCGAGTAGGGTTTGGCACGATCAAAGCTCGGTCCTTCATCGACATTGCAAGACGCCTTCATGATGAACACAGCGAGGTAACACTTGCGCCAATCGAGTCGATGTCCACAGCAGCGGCCGAGCGGTATCTCACAACACTTCCTGGAGTTGGTCAAAAAACTGCCCGTTGCGTACTTCTCTACTCTCTCAATAGGGACATTGTTCCGGTAGACGCGCACACCTACCGCGCAGCGGTACGAATTGGGCTGGTCCCCACTTCCATATCGACTTCAGACGTTCACACGGCTATCGACGCCATCGTTCCTCAAGCGCTCTCTGCACTACTCCACTTTAACCTTGTGGCTCTTGGGCAGGACACTTGCATTGATCCGAACCCTTCTTGCGCTGAGTGTCACGTGCGCACCCACTGCCAGTTCGCGGCCAAACACCGCAGTGCGGATACCGGACCAAGCGGCGGCCGTATCGAAGCCTTGCCCGTTGCCAAACTCGCTCGCAAGAATGGCAGTCATACCCCAGTCGCCATCGATCTTTACGCAGGTTGCGGTGGCCTCTCGCTAGGCCTCGAAGCTGCAGGTTTCCACGTTGCTTACGCGATGGATTGGTGGAACCACGCATGTGAAACGCATCGAAATGGCATGCCAAACTGCACCGTGGAGTGCCGGGACGTTCGAGAGGTAACTGGGGAGCATATTGAAAGCACCGTTGGGAGTCGAATTGACCTTGTGGCCGGTGGCCCGAACTGTCAGGGTGTCAGCGAGCGAGGGCTCCGTAACCCAGACGATCCAAGGAACTTCATGTTCCCCGAATTCGTACGAATCGTGAGTGAACTTCGACCAAGGGTA
>CAIYQA010000359.1 GCA_903928175.1 uncultured Spartobacteria bacterium
CCGCCCACATCCAACGAAAAGCGATCCATCGGGTTTGCGGTATTTTCGGGCGGTGGACGGCGCGGAAAAATTTTTCTGTAAATATCCTGGAAGAGAATGACGGCGGCGCGGCCCGCAAACGCCTGGTTGTTCTGAGCGAATTCGCGGGTGGTGGCTCCGGTGGCCAGAAGCGCAATCACCTCCTCCTGCGGCAACGAAGGCTCGCTCGTGAAGAGCGTCTGCGGCTCGGACGCCGTGCCGTAAAGATAGACGTTCACGTTGTAATCCCGAATGCGCGAAAAGCCGTGGATGTCCAGCGAGGGATTCAGCGAGGCGTTGCCCGAAAAATAAAGCGCGCCGCGATCCACGGTCAACCGACTGAACGGCAGCGAGGCGACAAAGTTTTCAATATGGGCGGTTCCCTCCAGCGTGGGCGCAAGGCCGGTGCCGCCCAGGTGCAGGTCGCCTTCGAGAAAGCCGTTGGCTAGGTTCCCCTTCACGGCAACCGGCTCGACGGTTTGGATGGCGACATCGTAGGACCAGTTGCGGAAAGGCGGCGTGTCGATGGAAAGATCAAACCAGCCATGGGCGGGTTTAGGCACGGGGCGACCGGGCAGGCCGATGGGAAGGATGTCGATCTCGCGGAAGAACCGGCTCTTGGTCACCCCGATTTTCCCGCTTAAAACCGCCTGGTCATACGGTCCCGTGAGACGCAGATCCGAGTCCGCGCGCAGCGTGAGGGTATCGTTGCGCGCCAGAAGCGTGCCCTGGGACTGAAGCCGCAGCTCAAGCACCGGGTCGGTCATTGGGTCGAGCCGCACGCGGCCGGTTACCGAAAACGGCCCCCCCGCCACGTCCCCGGTACAGCGTTGAAAAGTCAGCTCGGTGCCCGCAAACCGCAGGTCGCCCTTGAGATTGTTGATGCCCGGCAGGTCTGCGGAACGGAACCGAATGGCCGTGAGATCGAGCGCGACTCCACCATTGAATACCGGTTTTTCCAGGGTTCCCGTGGCGCTGGCGTCAATGCTCATGCGACCCTCCAACAGCCGCACGCCGGGAAGCAGCGGCGCAAAGAGCCCCGCGGGCGAGGGAGGCAGTTTCACCGTAAAGACCATCGGCGAGGCGGGATCGATCCGACGCTCGGAAAGCGTCTTGCGCAGATCGAACGGCAGTTGCCCCTGGAAAGAGAGCGCGCTCAAGCCGGGCTGGGCCAGCGAACCCGACAGCATCAGGCGGTTGTTCTTGAAAACCAACGTGGCGTCTCCCGCTGCGGGAGGGAGTTTCTCCCCCGCGCCACTTTGGAGATTGCGCGCCTCCAGTCGCACCGTCACATCCGGCGCACTCAAGGTTCCGCCCGCTGTGAGCTCACCGCTCAAAACGCCGCGCACTGCGAGCCCCGGACGCGCAGCCGGGAACGCCTGGGCCAGGTCCACCTGCTCCAAAACGAGTTTTCCCTGGAGCGCCCCGAGCGCCGGGAAAAGGGTTTCCCGCCGGGTGGGCGTGCGCAAGTCCAGCGGCAGGCTGAAGCTGCCGGTCGCCACCCCGGTTTTGCCCATCGTAAGCCGCAGGCCGTCCACTTGCAGGCGTTCCTCGCGCAACCGCACCCCCGCTTGGAGCGTCCCCTGGTCGGAACGCACCCGGCATGCCGTAATATCGATGCTCTCGGGGGAATAAATCCCCGCCAATTCGCCTTCCACCCCGGTCCACTCCCCGACACGCCCGTGTTGAAGCGCCACCCGCCCTTCGCCGGTGTGCCGCAGGTGCTGGATTTCGCCGGTGCCGTGCCAGTCGATCTCCAGCGCGCCGCCGATCGGCAGGGCAAAGAGCGGCTGGAAAACAGCGCAATCGCGCACGCTCCCGGAGAGTCGGCCTTCATAGGCGAAAGGCGGTCGGAGCCCGAGGCTGGCAACGCCGTCGAATTTATCCTTGCCGTTGAGGTCCAGCGCGAACGTGGTGAGACGCGCCCTATCGCCCGTCACCGGCAGGTCGAGCGCCAGATGCCGCGCGGCGAATTCCCGGAACCGCAGGTCATCGGCTTCCAAGTGGAGATGCCCTGTAAGCCCTTCCTGCCATCCCGCCCCGGACATGATCCGCTCCCAACCCTGCATGGCTTGAAACGCAAAACTCCCCCGCGCAACCGAGCAGGCGTTCCCCTGCACCCCGGCAGCCGTCAAATCCCCCTCCACGGTGACGGTCTGGTTCCGAATCCGCAGCCATCCCTTGCCCTCCACCGCGCCGCCCGTGATCCCCGCATTCAGGTGGGAAAGCTCCGGAGCGTCCAAGGTGAACGTGGTTTCCAAATCTGTGAAGTCAAACCACTCAAAACGCTCCGGCAGCCGCCGTTCGCCGCGAAAAACAAGCCGGTTCTTCCCGGTCGCAAAAAGCAATTCCTCCAGCCGCGCGATTCCGTTGCCCAACGAAAGTTTCCCGGAAACCTCGCCCAGCGGCATTCCGCCGAGTCTCCCTTTTTCCATTGCGACGACGACCTGCCCCACCCAACCCGAGGGAACCAGCGGATCGCCGCTCATTTGCACCCACGCCTCCTTCAAATTGCCGGTGACAGGTGTTTTCCAGCCGGTGTATTTGCCCAGCGCTTCCAGCGGCATGTCGTTGAAGTAAGCGCTCAGTTGCGCCTTGGCCGGACCGGAGGGGCTCTCGCGTTGCCACAAAAACAGGCCGAGATCGCCCCCCAGCACCGACCCTTCAAAGGAAAGATAGTGGATGCCCTGCGCCCGGTGCGAGGAGTCCAGTTCCAGCCGATCCACGCGCACCTCTTCGCCTATGTTGAAATGGCGCATCACCAAATGGCGGTTCACATACGTGGCGCTCGTGCGGAGATTGTGCCACGCGCCGATCTTCGGAAGAACCAGTTCGCCCACGCGAATATACCCCGCCTCGACCGGGTCCAGCAGGGCGTGCACGTTTTCGAGCACGTACATCCCCTCTGCCGTGCGCAGCCTCAGGCTGAGGTTTTCGATCTGCGCCCGGTCGCTGTACATGGCCGGCTGTTGCAAAATATCGCGCAAAACATGCAGCAGGTTCCGCTTCTGGTCTTCGTTGCCCTTGCCGGGATCAAGCGCCAGGCGGGCATTGCGCAGATTGTAAAAGGTGAGGAAATGGTCCGGGCCCTCGCGCAGGAGGGTCCATAAATTGTATTCCACCCGCAACCGCTCGATGGCAATGGTCTCCACCGGCGAAGGCCCGGTCGCAACCGCCCGCAAATGTTTCAGCGTCAGATGAGTCCAGACGCTTCCCTCCACCTCCAGCGAAAGCGCGACGTTTTCGCGGGCGGCGCAGTGGATGGCCACGCGCCGCAACCCGGCGCGCAAAAGCGACTGATGCAAGAGCACCAGCAGCACGAAGAATGCACCGAGCCCGCGCGCAAACCGCCGCCGCGCTTTTCCCTCGCGGGGAGCGGTCGGTCGGATGGCCTCCGGTGGTGGTGCTTCGGACATGGGCAAGGGCTAAGAATAACGGCGCGAACGCCATCGGCAAGCGCAGAGGTCCGGGGGCTCTCGCTTTAGCGGAACACCTGTCGCAGAGATCGGGGGAAAATGCAAATGCGTCTTGCGTTTTGAGCGGAGAACTGTTTGAACCCGGACTCAAACACTCGATAGCCCAAGGAGCGCAAAGACTCCTGCGCTTCTCTCATTAACACCGGGCTTCAGCCCGGTGTGAGGGCACAATCGGAGACAGCCGTTTCAACGGCTTCAGCTTCCAATAGAGCCGGAGATAAGCCGTTGAAACGGCTTTTTTGCCATACGCGAGCACTCACCGGGCTAAAGCCCGGTGTTAATGAGAATGTCTTCCCGAGTTCCAGATTTTCTTTTTTCCTGACTCCCCGCTTCACCTCGCCCGATTTCCGCCTATATTATCTGAACCATGTCCGATTCTTTCGTCCATCTGCATCTCCACACAGAATACTCCACCCTCGACGGAGCGGTGCGTATTCCTGCGCTGATGAAAAAGGCGCAGGAGTTCGGGATGCCCGCGGTGGCGCTCACCGACCACGGGGTGATGTATGGGGCGGTGGAGTTCTACCTCGCGGCCAAGAAAGCCGGGATCAAGCCGATCATCGGGTGCGAGGTTTATATGGCTCCCGGCTCGCTTTTTGAGAAAAAAGCCACCAGCGCCCGCGACGCCTCCTTCCATTTCACGCTGCTGGCCGAGAACGAGGAAGGGTACAAAAACCTCGTGAAACTCGTCTCCATCGGCCAACTCGACGGGATGTATTACAAGCCGCGCATCGACCATGAACACCTGGCAAAGTTTTCAAAGGGGTTGATCGGCCTGAGCGCCTGTTTGAAAGGCGAAATCCCGATGGCGTTGCAGGAGGACAATTACGCCAAGGCGCGCGAGCTCGCGGCGACCTACCGCGACATCCTCGGCCCGGAGAATTTCTTTCTGGAGATGCACAACCACGGCATGGACGCGCAGCGCAAGATCAACGCCGCCATGCCCCGGCTGGCGCAGGAACTCGGCCTCGGGCTGGTCGCCGCCAACGACGTCCATTTCCTGAACCGCGAAGACCACGAGGCGCACGACGTGCTCGTCTGCATCGGCACCGGCGCCAATGTCACCGACGAACGCCGGATGAAGTATTCGCCGGAACTGTACTTCAAATCCCCGGCGGAAATGCGGGCGCTATTCACCGATCACCCGGAGGCGTGCGACAACACGCTCCTCATCGCAGAGCGCTGCGGGTTCCATCTCGACACCACGCCCAAATACCCGGACTACGAGCCGCCCGCCGGGAAAATGCAAAACCAGTACTTGCGCGAGATCACCGAGGCGGGTATTCGCAGGCGCTACGGCTCCAAGGCGGATAGCGAGGAAGTCCAAAAACGCTACGCGCTGGAGATCGACGTTTTGGAGAAACAGGGGTTCGTGAACTATTTCCTCATCGTCTGGGATTTCATCCACTGGGCCAAACAGCAGGGCATTCCCGTGGGCCCGGGGCGCGGTTCCGCGGCCGGTTCGCTCATCGCCTACGCGATGGGGATCACCGATATCGACCCGATCCAGTTCAAGCTGCTCTTCGAACGGTTCCTCAACCCCGAACGCGTGAGCCCGCCGGATATTGACGTCGATTTCTGCCAAAATCGGCGGCCCGAGGTGATTGAATATGTCCGCAACAAATACGGCGAGCGGGCGGTCTCGCAAATCATCACCTTCGGCACGCTCGGCGCAAAATCGGTGATCCGCGATGTGGCGCGCGTGATGGGCTGGCCTTACGGCGACGCCGACCGCGTGGCGAAGATGATCCCCAACGAACTCAACATCACCCTCACCGGGCACGATGAAAAGGACAAGGAAACCGGGCAGATGAAGCATGTCGATGGAGCCATCGACAAAAACCCGGAACTCAAGACCGCCGTGGAAAACGAACCGGCCACACGCGACCTCTGGGATGCCGCGACGAAGCTCGAAGGCCTGACGCGCGGCGTCGGCGTGCACGCGGCGGGGGTCGTCATCGGCGCGTGCGACTTGAGCGAATACATCCCGCTCACGCGCGCCAACGACGGCTCCATCGTGAGCCAATACGCGATGGGCCCGCTCACGGAAGTCGGCATGCTCAAGTGCGACTTCCTCGGGCTTAAAACGCTCACCGTCATCACGGACGCGCAGGCGCTCATTCGCAAACACACGCCGGAGTTTGACATCAGCGTCATCCCGCTCGATGACAAAAAAACCTACGCCCTGCTCAACCGCGGCGAAACCTGCGCGGTGTTCCAGTTGGAAAGCGGCGGCATGGTCAACGTCTGTCGGCAGTTCGACCTGACGGACATCGAAGACATCAACGCCATCCTGGCGCTTTACCGGCCCGGCCCGATGGAGCTGATCCCCGATTACATCAAGCGCAAGAAGGGGCTCGCGAAAGTCAAATACGCCCACCCGCTGCTGGCCAAAGTCTGCGGCGAAACCTACGGCATCCTGGTTTACCAGGAGCAGGTCATGCAGGCGGTGCAGGTGCTCGCGGGCTACACGCTCGGCGGCGCGGACCTCTTACGCCGCGCGATGGGCAAGAAGGACAAGGAGAAGATGGCCAAGGAGCGCGTCACCTTCGTGGAAGGGTGCAAGAAGCTCAACGACATCCCCGCTGCGAAAGCCAACGAGATTTTCGATTTGCTGGAAAAATTCGCGGGCTACGGCTTCAACCGTTCCCACTCCGCCGCCTATGCCTGGGTGAGCTACCAGACGGCCTTCCTCAAGGCCAACTACCCCGTCGAATTTATGGCGGCGGTGATGAGCAACGAAATCTCCAACACGGATAAAATCAGCATCTTCGTGGCCGAGTGCGACCGGATGGGGATCAAAATCCTCGAGCCGGACGTGAACAAAAGCTCGCTCAAGTTCGCGCCGGAGCCGGTGGATGGAACCCTGCCGCCCAAACCCGATGGAACAGAATACCACGGGGCGATCCGGTATGGGCTCGCGGCCATCAAGAACGTCGGCGAAGCGGCAATGGAGGCCGCGATAGCGGAGCGCGAAGCCCACGGCGCGTTCACCTCGATGGAAGATTTCTGCGGGCGGGTCGATTCCAAGAAAATGAACAAGAAGGGGCTCGAATGCCTCGTCAAATGCGGCGCATTTGACTTCACCGGCATGGAACGCGCACAACTTTTTTCGGAGATCGACGGCGCGATGGCTTCCGCCGCCAGCGCCCACCGCGACAAGGCCGCCGGGCAGGTCTCCATGTTCGACGTGTTCGAGACCGCCCCAAAAGCGGCCAAAAAAGCGGGCTCAACGGTGCAGCCGTGGAGCCAGAGCGAAAAGCTCGGGTTCGAAAAAGAATTACTGGGCTTCTATGTCACCGGCCATCCGCTCGACGAATACCGCACCGCGCTCGAAAGCGGGAAGTTCATTCCGATCGCCGCGTTGACGGAGCAGGAGGACAAGAGCACCGTCACCATCGCCGGAGCGCTGACGGCTGTGGAAAGGCGGTTCACCAAAAAAGAGAGCAAACCGTTTGCCATCGTCACGCTCGAAGACCTCACCGGCCAACTCGAAGTGATGGTCTGGAGCGAGACGTTCAACAAAACCCAGGCGTTTCTGATCCAGGGGGCCGTGGTCTCCATGACCGGCAAGCTCGACCTCCGCGAGGAAGGGCCGCGCCTGACCGCCAACGAAATCAAGCCGGTCCCAAAACCGGCCTCGTCAGAAAAACCGCTCGTGCTCACGCTCGACCGCACCGCCGCCAAGACCCATGACCTGGACGTGATCCGGGACATCATCTGGCAAAACCCCGGCAACCGCCGCGTCATCCTGCGCTTCACCGGAGGCGAAGCGCAACCGCTCCGGCTCATCCCTTCCGACGAATACCGCATCAACCCCGAAGCCGAAGCCAAGCTGGGAAGGTGGATAGTGGAAAAATAGAATATGTAGAAAAGCATTTAGAAACCATGCTTTTCAAAGGTGTTATGCAACAAGAGTTTAAGTTTAACTTTGCGAGGATTTTGCAGCCAACACTGACACACGCTGGATTCCATCGTGTAGAATTGACTTCATGCATCCACTACGAAGAGCTATGGCGCAAGGAACGCCTATGGTTTGGCGCATCGTTCGATTGGCGGGATCAATATTTGGAAATTAGCTTGGGACACCTTTACTGGTTTCATGATGCGATGCCCCGAGTGATTGTTTTGGGGGATTATCGGAGCTATTGTAATTTCGATCCGTATGCAAAGGCACTCAAAGATGGAGTCGTGAACACGCTGAATGCAATTAGAGATTCATTTGACCATGCACTTGAAGTGTACGAAAGTCATTACAATGACATGTTGCAGGGACGACTCCGCCCCACTGGTGTCCAGTTAACTGATGTGGAGTCCGTCATAAAGTCCTGATGAAGAACCAGAAGCGAACGTGGAAGGGTGTGAACGATTTGAACTCGCTCTGTGATTTCGCCGCCGTCCCC
>CAIYQA010000360.1 GCA_903928175.1 uncultured Spartobacteria bacterium
ATCAGTCCTGTCCTACACGGTTTGCGAAGCTGGAGCTTCGAAGACAAGCGCGTTCCCAATCAGGAGATTGGGAACGAGGCGTGCAAGGCTGTTGCCTTTTTCGGCCTTCATTCCACTATGGGATTCCGCACCCTCTTCTTGGGGTTACCTATGTTCTGACTGCGCCCGTTTCCTGGTTTCCTGGTTTCCTGATTCTCTTTTGCCTTTTCCTGAGTTCCTGAGTTCCAGATTGGTTTTGCTATTTTGAAACAGGGGTTTCTGGAGGAGTCTCCGGCAATTCGCTCACCGGTTCAGGGCTCGGGCTCGGCTGGCTTCTGGGGCTGAAAATCGCCTTGGGCAGATTGGCGATGCTGGACATTTTCGGGAGCCGCTTGGGCCGCCAGGTCGGCTTGGAGAGGCTGCCGTCGGAGACGTATTCCAGGAGGTGGCTCATGGGATCGAGGAATTTCCCGGCCAACCCCTGCGCGTTGATGCGCGCGCTGAAGTCCATCTTGTCGTCCACAATGAACAGCCTGCCCGCGCCGAGAATGGAGAATCCCCTCCCCTCCATGACCAGATCGGAGGTGGTTACGATCCCGTCGCGCATTTCAAAGGTGCAGGTGCCTTTTCGTGCCGTGTTGTAGCCGGTTCCAGGAAGCACTTCGTTAAGGATGCCCGAGAACGGCCCGAAGATCGGGATGGCAAAGACGTTGCCCTCGGTGACAACCAGGCTCCCCTTGCCCTGGATGGCGCGGGCTTGATCGTGCAATCCCGAAAACGCGAACGAGCCATCGAGCTTTCCCTTGGAGGTGTCGAAGTCGAAGTAGAGTTTGGTAAGGCTCGGGAAATCGATGGCTTCGGTGAACAACTCGGCAGTGTAGTCCCCGGCGGCTTTGCGCAAGGAAATATCGGCCTTGCCGCGCAGATGGCCGCCCCAGATCGTGGCATCAAGCCCGTCCAGCTTGAGCCGGTCGCCCAGCACCGTAACGGTTCCCGAAATTTTATTCGCGGAGAGTTCTCTCTTGAGAAAGGTGTAATCCATTCCGTGGGCGCCATCCACTTTGATCCGCAAATGATTGCGCGGCCAGTCGTCGTGCCGGCACCCGACATCGCCATTGACGATCAGGGCCGGACGCACCTTAAACCGGTAGGGAATCAACTGTTCGGCCAAGGGACGGTCAAAGATGCGGACCACCTCGGCCGCGTTGAGTGTTGTGCGCACGTTTTGGAACTGCAAGAGATCGGTGTTGAAATCGTACACCACCGTGCCGCTGCCGGTTCCTTCGGCTCGCTCCAGCTTGATGTTCTGGCAGGTCAGGATATTGGCCTTGAACCCAAGATCGACCGCGAGGCTCTTGAGCAGGGTGCCCCGCGCGCGGGTGGCGCCCGATTCCGCCCGGCCCGTGATTTCCAAAGAGGGCAATGCGCAGGCAGGGCCGTGCCCTTCGAGATGGACCACCGGCGCAACGCGAAACTCCCATTCCGCAAGGCGGGCGCGCAACTCGAGAGGCAGCACCGGGAGGAAAAGGGCGGGGTTGATCCTGCTCTCCAGATTGAAACGGAAATCGCCCGGCAGGCTGAGGGCATTCAATGCCAAACCGCCCTCCTGATGCCGGATGCGGGCATCGCGCAGATACCAACTTCCCCCGCTTTCCCAGGAAAAATCCGTTTCCGCGCTCATGAAAACCAGCGACTTGACGGAAAACTGCCCCACCGAAAAATGCCCGAGGAGTTTGATTTGGGGAGGAGCCGCATCGGGAAAATGGGCCGAGCCCCTCATCTCCAATAGCGGCGGCTGGGTCAAGACGAGTTCGTTCCAGGTCGCATCGGGACGAATCTCCCGAATCAACCCAGGCAGATCCAGCGTGGAGCGGAGATGCAAGTCCGCCTCGGCAGAGGCGATCTCATAAGCGCCGGTCGCGTTGAGCGTCCCGCGCGCATCGTTCACCTCACATTGGTCGATCCGCACCCGGCCTTCGGCCAGCGTGGCAGCGAGTTTAACGGAGTCGATGTGGCAACGGTTTTGAATGCTGAACCGGCTGGCCTGGAACACCGCTTCTGCAAAGAGATTGCCCGGTTTTGCAAGATCGCCACTGAAACGGATTTCCAACGAAGGCCGACCTCCCGCCAATTTCAGTTGATCCAATGTTTGCAGGAAATCGCGGACGCGCAGCATCGGGTCCGCGCTGGAATCCCGGGGGTTCGTCCACTGGAATTTCTCCGGGTTCACAAAATGGCCGCTGGCCCTCACGCGCAGCCCGTGCACTTCGGCATCGGCGTGTTCGACCGTAAGATGGTGAGCCGGCAAGAGCACCCGGGCATTGAGCCGGGAGATTTCGAGGCGCTGGCCCGTGAGCGGGGAGGCTTCGAGCGGCAGCGACAGCGTGGCATTGCGCAATTCGAGCGCGTTTAAAAACGGTTCGCCGTGAACGAGGTTGGAGTAGTTGATGTCGAGGACGATTTCATTGATGGCCGCCATCGCGCGGCCCCGTTCGCGGGAGGTCCGGATCTGGACATCCTTGGCTACAAGCCCTTGGAACGGATTCAGCGTGAGCCGTCCCACGCTGAGATGAACGCCCCGTTTTTCGGCCTCGGAAATCAGCTCCAGCCGCCATTTGCGGGAGAACCCGTGGTGACTGACATACCAGAGCGCCCAAACCGCCGCGGCCAGGGCAAGCACAACCGCCACCCAGAAGCTCCGGGAAATAAATTTGCGCACGCCGAACCAGCGCGATTTCAGGGGAGCCAACGCAGGGAATCTCGAAGCCGGATTTGTCACGTTCCGGGCAGTCTAATGGGACGGATCATTCGGAGCAACTCTCGGAATTTTACCCCTTCTGGATATGGAGATAGGTGTAGTGCTTGAGCGCCCGTTCATAGGCGGTCAGGAGCTTCATCCCCTCGTTGGGCTTGAGGCGATCGCTCTTGATGGCGGCATCCACTTGCTTTTTGACGCCCCGGATCAAGTCCGACTGGTTCCATTGCGTCATCGCGAGCACCTCGGCGATGGTGCTCCCCTCGATGGTTTCTTCAATATAGAAACCGTCCTCCTCGTCCTCGTCCAGGAAGACATGGGCTTCGTTGACGCGCCCAAAGAGATTGTGCAGATCGCCCATGATGTCCTGGTAAGCTCCCATCAAAAAGAAGCCGATGTAATACGGCTGGCCGGGCTTGAGCGCATGGAGCGGCAAGGTTTCCTTGACGTCCTGAAGGTCGATGAATTTGCTCACTTTGCCGTCGCTGTCGCAGGTGATGTCCACGAGCGTGGCATGGCGGTTGGGTTCCTCGCCGAGCCGGTGGATCGGCATGACGGGAAAGAGCTGGCCCAGCGCCCAATGGTCCAGCAAGCTCTGGAACACGGAGAAATTGCAGACGTATTGATCGCCCAAGGCCACTTCGAGTTCCTTGACTTCATCCGGCACGTATTCCTGGTCCTCCTGCGCGTGGAAAATCCGCACGATCCGGTCCGCGATGCGCCAGTAGGCCTGCTCGATCTTGGCTTTGCTCTCCAAATCCATCAGCCCGAAGTTGAACATCGTCAGCGTCTGCTCCTTGATTTCCTGCGCGTCGTGGAGCATCTCCCGGCGGTTCGCTTCGGTGAGGTTCTTTTCGATGTCGAAAATGTCGCGCACGAGCTTGTGGTCGGTCGGCTTGATGGCAAACGTGGCGCTCGCGTCGTATTTCTCAATGGCCCCAAACGCCTCCACCACGAGCACCGAATGGTGCGCCACCAGCGCGCGCCCGCTTTCGCTGACAATGACCGGATGCGCGACGCCTTCCGAGTCGCACACGTCCATGATGTTATAGACCACATCGCGCGCGTATTCCTGGAGGGTGTAGTTGGTCGAGCTGTCGAACGCGGTGTTCGAGCCGTCGTAATCGACCGCCAGGCCGCCGCCGACATCGAGATAGACGAGGTCGTGCCCGAGCTTGGCCATCTTGGAATAGAACCGGGAGGCCTCGCGCACGGCCCGCTTGAGGGTGCCGATGTCGGGCACTTGGGAGCCGACATGAAAATGGATGAGCTTGAGCACATGGGCGAGCCCTGCTTCACGCAGCGTCTCGCTGGCGCGGACGAGGTCTGCGGTGGAGAGGCCGAACTTGGCGTTTTCGCCGCCGCTGGTCGCCCATTTGCCCGAGCCTTTGGACTGGAGCCGCACGCGCAGGCCGATCATCGGCTCGACGCCCATTTCTTTGGAGACGGCCAGGATTTGGAACAACTCCTCCAGCTTCTCAACCACCATGATCACGCGCGTCCCGAGCTTGTTCCCGAGCAGCGCGCTTTGGATGAATTGGCTGTCCTTGTATCCGTTACAAATAATGAGGCTCTCCGGATCGTTGTTGATCGCCAGGGCCGCGAGCAATTCCGGTTTGCTCCCGGTCTCAATGCCAAGATGGTAGGGGCGCCCGGCATCCACAATCTCCTCCACGACCTCGCGCAACTGGTTGACCTTGATCGGGAACACCCCCCGGTAATGGTTCTTGTAGCCAAACTCGGTGATGGCCGACTGGAACGCGAGGTTGATCGTCTCCACGCGGTGCTGCAGCAGGTCTTGAAAGCGAATGACCAGCGGGAAGGTCAGTCCGCGGTCACGCGCGTCGTCGATGACCTCCATGATGTCGATGGTGGTCTCGGGTTTCTTCGTCGGCTGGATCTCCACATGCCCGCGCGGGTTGATGGAGAAATACCCCGAGCCCCACCGGTCGATGTTGTAGAGTTCAATGGCTGAGTCGATGTTCCAATCTGTCATTTTGCGAAGTGACCGCATCCTACGACCCGCGCGCCGGTTTGCAACACGGGATTTGCGCGGCGAATCGGGATCTAAATCTATCAGGAACTCAGGAGAAGAGAAGAATGGCCCAGCTTGCTTGTCATCCCGAACGCAGTGAGGGACCTCGCAAGCCATTCCCAGCCGCGTCTAAAGGTTTTGCGTTCCTTTGCGTCCTTTGCATCCTTTGTTCGATTTCCGGGTTATTTGGGTGCAATTAAAAGTGGTGTAATGTGGAGACTTTGCATTCAGCGCCAACGGCGCCGCATACCAGCATGGGCGCCGCCCCATGTACCCGGAAAACAGGAGCAGGCCTGAAGGGCCGCACCATCCAACCGTGCAAAGCAATAGTGCGGGCCTACAGCCCTCTTTCCTTCTTCG
>CAIYQA010000361.1 GCA_903928175.1 uncultured Spartobacteria bacterium
CGCTCCCCCTTACCAGCGCCCTTGCAGGGCGCAACCGGTTGTTGCGCGGCACCCAGGGCGCCGCTGCGCTCTGCCCTGGGCTGGTTTCCCTTGCGCTTTCAGCGCACAATCAATGCGACAACGTCAAACGAAAATGCTCTAGGAAGTCTCAGGCTGGAAAGGGGTCAGGTTGGAAAGAGGTCAGGTTGGAAAGGGGTCAGGTTGGAAAGAGGTCAGGTTGGAAAGGGGTCAGGTTGGAAAGGGGTCAGGTTGGAAAGAGGTCAGGTTGGAAAGAGGTCAGGCTGGAAAGACGCATTGATTACTCTCTGATTACTCTCATTAACACCGGGCTTTAGCCCGGTGAGAGCGCCTGTGCGGGCGGCAAAAGCCGTTTCAACGGCTTATCATGAGTCCCCCCGAAAAAGAAAGCCGTTGAAACGGCTCGCACCTCGGGCTGCGTCCTACACCGGGCTGAAGCCCGGTGTTAATGAGACTTGCACCTTCACCGGAGATCTTCCGTGTTCCAGGAAGACGCCACCCTGCCAGCTTCCCGCGAAGCAAGATGCAACTGGGACCAATTACAGGTTTCACGAAGCAAGATGCAACTGGGACCAATTACAGGTTTCACGAAGCAAAATTCAACCGGCACAATTACCGGCTTCGCGAATCGAGATTCAACCGGGGACCCTTACCGGCGTTAAAGTGAAAACAATGCTTCTGCGGCAACCGCCGCACTTTCCGACTTTCGCTTGAACTCCTCCACCAGCGCTTTCAACTGCTCCGGGCGGTGTTGCTGGCGCACCTTGGCGATGGCTTCGCCTGCCAGGACGTCGCACCGCTCGTTGTGCTCGTGCCCGGCGTGGCCCTTGACCCAGCGCCAGTCGATTTTGTGGCCCGCGCGCGCTGTGTCCAATGCCCGCCAGAGATCGTCATTTTTCACCGGCGTCTTGCCCCGGGTTTTCCAGCCGCGCGCCTTCCAGCCCGAAATCCATTCGGAGATCCCTTTGCGCAGATATTCCGAGTCGGTATAAAACGCGATTTCGCAAGGCTCTTTGAGCGTGGTGAGGCCCCCGATGGCCGCCATCAACTCCATCCGGTTATTCGTCGTCGCCGGTTCGCCGCCGCTCACTTCCTTGGTCCGCCCGTTCCAGAGCAACACCGCCGCCCAGCCGCCCGGGCCGGGATTCCCCTCGCAACCGCCGTCTGTGTAAATGGTGACTTTTTTCAAGGGATGCAAAATAAAGCGGCTCGCAGGGTGCCCCGAATCAGGAGCCTTGTCGAGGTCGCGCGGGAAGAAAATTTCCCGCAAGTGTTTTCCGCCCCAACTCTCCGCTTGCGGATTGTGAATCAAACGCGAAGTTGCACGACCTTCGCCATGTCTATTTCCGATTCGCCTCTACGCATGCTCTCCGAGTCCACCGTCCACGCATTCCTCTCGCCCTGCCTGCTTCGGGCGCGCCCGAACTGGTGCGCCCGATTGCTGCCCGCGTTGGCTCTCGCGGCGGCGCTCTTTTTTTCCATGGTCGCACGCGGAGCCGACTGCAACGCGCTGGTTTTAGCGCAAGTGCAGGCAATGCCACGCGGCGGCACCTACGCGGCCAATCGGCTGGCGATGGAGCGGTTTACCTCCGCCGTAAGCATTCGCAACGGCGCGCTTTGCGTGCAGGCAGCCACGGCGGTGCCGAACTTTTGTTCGGAAGCCACCTACCTTGTTTTCCTGAAAACCGTCGCCGCACAACAGGCGCTCGATCCTGCGGCTCTCGACGCGCTCAGGGTCCGGGGACAGGCCGATGGCCAGGGCATCTGGGGGCGCTGGAACGCCAACGGCCCCGGCACGGCCCGGCTCTTCCGCGAACTCGGCCTGGGCCGCAACTTCGATGATTTCGACCAGGCGCGCCCGGGAGATTTCATGAAAATGTTCTGGTCCGCTGAAGTCGGCAGCCGCGAGCGGGGCCACTCCGTGGTTTTCCTGGGCCGCGAACGGCGCGACGGCATCGAGACGGTGCGCTTCTGGTCGAGCAATTCCCCGGCGGGATACGGAGAAAAAACCGTGCCGCGCAGCAGGATCGCGTACGCCATTTTCTCGCGCCTGGAACACCCGGAAGCGCTCAACCGGCTGCACACCCTGCCCTACGCCGACGCGTATCTCGCGCACCTGAACGTCGTCCGGTCCTCCGTTGGCGAAGCCCGTGCAAAAACGGGGATATAAAATCCATCAGGAACCCAGGAACGGTGACCACCTTCTTTTTTCCTGATTTCCTGATCTCTTGAGTTCCTGATTTTCTTTTTGGCTTTGATTCGAGGAGCAATCCCCGGCCGCGTGCGCCAAACGGCTTGCATTCCAGCGGCCGCACTTGAACAATGCACTGTCCATGAAAATCATCGACCGCTACATCGGCAAAGAAATTCTTGGTACCACGCTATTTGCCGTAGCGGTCCTGAGCCTCGTCCTCGTTTTGGGAAACGTGTTCAAGCAGTTGCTCGATCTGCTGGTCAACCAGGACGCGCCGCTGGCCTTGATCCTGAGTTTCATCGGGTTCATTCTCCCGTTCTCGCTGTCGTTTACGATCCCCTGGGGATTCCTCACGGCCGTGCTGCTTGTATTCGGAAAACTTTCGGCGGAAAACGAACTCATCGCCCTCAAGTCCAACGGCGTCAGCATTCCGCGCATCTGTTATCCGCTGGCCGCCCTCACCGCCGTTGCCTGCCTGCTCTGCCTCTGGATCAACGTCTCCGTGGCCCCCGCTGCCCAGGAACGGATGAAGAACACCATCTTCGACATTGCCACCAGTAATCCGCTTTCGATGTTTGGAAGCGACCAGGTGATTGATGAATTTCCAGGAAAAAAAATCTACGTGGAACGCAAGGAGGGAACCAATCTCTATAACATTCTGGTGTATGTGCTGGGCGACCACGACGAGCCGACCCGCGTGGTGAAGGCACAGCGGGCCGTGTTGAAAACCGACGTGGAAAACCAGCAAGTGCTCATGGAATTGGCTGGGGCGCAGTTTGAACAGCGCGACCAGGATGCCCCCCGCGACCTCGCCCGAATCCGGCAGGGGATCACGATGCGCGAGGCGACCTTCCCCATTTCGCTGCAAGCGTTGTATGAAAAAAACAAGGGTCGCCGGGGGGTGGGGCAGATGACCCTGGAGGAGCTGCTCAAGCACAAAGGAGAAAAGGATCAGGACAAAATCTGCGCCAGCCGCACCGAGGTCAATAAACGCTTCTCGCTTTCGCTCGCCTCGCTTGCGTTTGCGCTGGTCGGCGTGCCGCTGGCCATCACCGCCCATCGCAAGGAAACCTCCATCGGATTTCTTTTTTCGTTGATGGTGGCGTTTGTCTTTTTCTTCTTCATCGTCATCGCAGACAGTTTCCGCAACAATCCGCATGCCCACCCGGAGTTGTTGATGTGGGCGCCGAACGTCCTGTTCATAAGCCTCGGCGCGTGGATGTTCTACCGGCTCGCCCGGAAATAGGCTACGCTTTGCGGATCACCCCGTCGCGCAGGATGCCGACGATGGGCAAGCGCGAGAGTTGCGCACACCAGGCAACATCTTCCGCCCGGTTGTTCGCCCGCAGCACCCGCCCGTTTTTTGCCAGTTCCAAGGCGGCGCAAAGGTTCTCCTGGTATTTTTGATAAAGTGCCAGCGCCACCTGCGCGGAATCCGTCAACGTGGCTTCGGGAAATGCGGCGGCGAGCATCCCGGCAGCCAGCACATCCTCCAAGGCCAATTCGCGGAAAGTCCCGGCGCAAACCAAGGTCACCCGTTCCGGCGCGGTCTCGCGCAACCGGTCCACCAACGCCTGAATATTGAGCAGTGCCCCCAACCACACCTCGCGCGCCGCAGCGCACGCCCGCAAAGCCACGGTGCCGTTGGTGGTCGTCGTCACAATCCGCCGCAGCCCGGGCCGACAATATTCCAGCGGCGAATTGCCCAGGTCAAACCCGTCGATCCGGTCGCCAAAGCGTTCCCCGCCCAGCACGGCGTCCGGCCAGTCCGCCCGGGCCGCTAACGCTTCCTCGATGCTCACCACCGGCCGGATCTCTTCCGCGCCATGGGCGAGCCCGGTCAACATCGACGACGTGGCACGCAGCACATCAAACACAATGCAAACCGTCGCGGACAGGTCGGCTTGTGGCAGTGCGTCGATTTCGGCAGGAGTCAATACAGCGTCGAGGATCATAAGCTAAAGAGTTTTAAGAAGTGCGTTGCCCGTAATTTCATGGTTTAGCGCGCAACAAAGCCGGAAAATTTTAACAGGATTAACAAGATTGACAGGATTCTTCGGATTGAAGGTCTCAAATGCTCACCAGCATTCGTAGGCTACGGGCGAAATCCTGAGAATCCTCAAAATCCTGTTAATCCTGTCTAAATTGCCAAGCGTGCCATGTCAAAAGACGTTGGCAATCCGGTATTCGTTGAGGGTTCCGCCGATCTCGATCCGGAGGCGGTCGCCTTTTTTATGCCCGAGCAGCGCACTGCCCAGCGGGGATTGCGGAGTCATGACAAGCAGCGATTTGCTTTGGTGCGCGATCTCGGTGCCTCCCGCGCGGGGGCCGATGAAATAGAGCGCATTTCCACCCGGCCCTGCAAGCTCGACCACGGCGCAGAGATCGATCCCGTCGTCCGGGCCGAAAGCACGCGGCGCGAGCGCTTCAAATTCCGCCCGGGCTTGCAACGTCTCCGCTGCCTGCCGGGATTGGCCCCGCGCCAGATAAGAGGCTTCGAGCCCGCGCGTGTCGTATTTGTTCTCGGCGCGACTCTGCTCATGCGTGGCCTCCTCATGCGCAGCCCGCGCGGATTGAGCCATCAGCGCCAACTCGGCGTCGAGGCTGGCGATGATTTTCTGAATGAGGGCGGCTTTATTCGTCACCGGAAGTCCGCTTCTCTGTGGCGCGCACCACTTTTTCCACGATCGCATCCACGGTCAGCCCGTGTTTTTTGCGCAGGGCGCCGACGCTGCCGTGTTCGACAAAAGCATCCGGCCAGCCGATCCGCACCACCGGTATGGAAATCCCGGCTTCGTTGAGGTGCTCAAGGACCGCGCTTCCGAAACCGTTGGCCAGCACGTGGTCTTCCACGGTGCAAAGCACGGAAACTTTGCGCGCGTAGGATTCCAGCAATGCGGCATCGAGCGGCTTGATCCAGCGCGGGTTGATGACGGCGGTGGAAATGCCCTGCGCTTCCAGGCGGCAGGCGGCTTCCCGGGCCAGCTCCAGCATGTTGCCGAGCCCGAGGATCGCCACTTGGGTGCCGTCGCTGATGACTTCGGCTTTGCCGATCTCCAACAACTGCGGCTGCTCCTTTGGAGTCGCGCCGGTGCCTGGCCCGCGCGGGTAGCGGATGGCTGTGGGGCCGTCGTGGTGGAGCATGGTCCAAAGCATGTCCACAAATTCGTCCTCGTCCTTGGGCTGCATGTGGACGAGCCCCGGTATGGAACGCAGGTAGCTGATATCAAAGAGCCCGTGATGGGTCGGGCCGTCGTCGCCGCTCAAACCGGCGCGATCCATGCAGAGCGCAACGTTGAGATTTTGCAGGGCGACATCATGCACGATCATGTCATAGGCGCGCTGCATGAAAGTCGAGTAGATGGCCACGAAGGGCCGGAATCCCTGGATCGCCAGGCCGCAGGCGAACAGGGCGGCGTGCTCCTCGGCGATGCCGACGTCGTAATATTTTTGGGGATGTTTCTCGGCGAAATGGACGAGCCCCGTGCCCGTGGGCATCGCACCGGTGATGGCGCAGAGCTTCGGATGGGCTTCGGCAAACCTAGCGAGGGCTTTGCCGAATGTCTCCGAATAAGTGGGTGTGGCCGAGGGGACCGTCTCCCCGGTGTCGTGCTTGAAGCGCCCAAGCCCGTGGAATTTGTCCGGCTGCTGGATCGCCGGGAGGTAGCCCTTGCCTTTCTTGGTAAGGATGTGGAGCAGCACCGGCTCGTTCTGCGTTTTAAGGAACTCGAAGGTGCGGATGAGCAGCGGGAGATCGTGCCCGTCAATGGGGCCGTAATACCGCAGGCCGAGTTCCTCGAAAATCACACTGGGGAGCATCAAGTTTTTGAGGCCTTCCTCTACTTTTTTGCCCAAATTCCGGGCCATGCGCCCCCCGAGCCGCTCGACCAGCCGGGCGGTCTTTTCGTGCAGATGGTAGTAGGTCGGGTTGGTGGCGATTTTGTTGAAGTAATGGGCGATGGCTCCGACATTTTTGGCGATGCTCCATTCGTTGTCGTTCAGGACAACGATGAGCCGCTTGGTGCAATCCGCCACATTGTTGAGCGCCTCGAAGCTCACTCCGCAGGTGAACGCCCCGTCGCCCGCCACGCAGACGATCGATTCGTCCGAGCCGCGCCGGTCGCGCCCCGCTGCAAAGCCGAGCCCGGCGGAAAGCGCAGTTCCGGCATGCCCCGCGCCGTAGCAGTCGTGTTCGCTTTCCGTCCGCAACAGGAATCCGTTGAGCCCCTGGTATTGGCGAATGGTATTGAGCTGCTCCCGTCTGCCGGTGAGCATCTTGTGGACATAAGCCTGGTGGCTCACATCAAAAAGGAGTTTATCCTTGGGGGTGGTGAACACCCGGTGCAGGGCGAGCGTCAATTCCACCACGCCGAGGTTGGGCCCAAGATGGCCCCCCACGGAACTGGGGTTGTTCTCGGAAAGCGCGGCCACCAGCGTCGCGCGAATCTCCCTCGCAAGCTCCGGCAGGGCGCTCTCCGGGAGCGCCTTGAGATCAGCCGGGCTGTGGATCGTCTCAAGATACCCCATGGGTTAGAAAAGGCTGACATCCTCCGCCGGTTTGGACGGGCTTTTGGAACGGGGAGCCGTTGCCGAGGGGTCGTATTCCGCAATCTGCGGTTTATCAGAGGCGTTGCGGGTCACGATCTCAATGCGCTTTTCCGCCGCGGCGAGTTTTTCAGCGCAGAGCTTCACGAGCCGCGTTCCCTCTTCATAACGCTCCAGCATCTCCTCGAGCGGAAGCTCGCCGCCTTCCATGGCTTCGACGATCTGTTCGAGGCGTTCGACCGCATTTTCAAAAGTGGTGTCGTTGGTTTTTTTTTCGGGCATGGCGGCAAAGGGTCTAGTCCATCTTATCCGTCCAGCGGTCCCGGTCGCTATAAAAAATGCACTGGTTATCGAGAGGCATCGCGGTGACGGATTTCAGCGGGAAATCCTTGAAATCGACTTTCCGAAGAATAAACGGCGCCCATTCCTTGTAGTCGCCTTTCACGATATCGCCGATGAGGGCTTTGTTGCCGCTGATCGGGGTGAGATAAATGCCCACGATCCGCGCCCCGATGCGCTCGTAATCGCTGAGGTCGAGGAAATTCTGGATGGTCATCGGGAGCCAGAGGCTCTTGCGGTCGGCATACCAGGCCACCGCCCAAGGCATGTCAGAGGCGATGATCTCCTCGGGCTGCGTCCAGTCGCGCATAATGGCGATGTAAGGGGGCACATACGGCGGCCACTGCACCGGGCTCTTGTTGCCGGTGGTCATGTAGTTCAGCAAGGGAAGCGAGCACAACCCGAAGAGCAGCGCATAAAACGCGTATTTTACCAGCAGCACGCTGATCTCCAGGCGTGTCCATAACACCAGGATAAAAGCCATTCCGAAGGCGGCAAATGTCGGAATAAACAATACATTGAGATCGTTGGAGGGCAGCACGGCGCCTTCATCACTCATTCCGAATACCGCCATCCCGAGGACCGAAAAAAGCCATATCGACAAAAGCGCCCAACGGAAGGTGCGGGGCAGCGGATTTTTAAAGAAATGCAAGAGCCCGAGGAAGAAAACCGGAGCCACTAGAATCCCGCCAAAAGAGGTGAAAAGGTTCCCCATTTGCGAGGCAACCTGAATCTGGATCTTTCTCCGGTAGGTCGAGGGGGAAACTCCCGTAATTTCCAGATCCTGGGAGCGCATGATCGCATTTTCGCTGCCCCTGATCTGTTCCAGCGCGCTATAGGCGCTGATGCCAAAAGGGGCGCCGCTTGCCCGGGTATTGCGGACGATCCAGGGGCTGTAAACCATCACGAAAATCCCCGTCATCAACACCGCCGTCTGCCAGCGCGGTCTAAAATGCAGAATGCAGAACAACAACGTCCCCGCAAAAGCCCAGGCGCCCATGCCGTGCGTCAGTGTCAGCAAGCCGAAAAACAACGCCACAAGCGCCAGCCAGCCGTAAGGCCACCGCTCCTGCGCCCGGACTTCCATGGCCCGCACCAGGGCGTAAAGCGCGCTGCTGAAAAAGAACGCCATCATCATCTGGGGCAGGCCGCTCAGGGAATATTGCCATAAAAGATTGCAGCCCAGCATCAGCACCACCGTCCACATCCCAATATGATGGTCGAAGAGCCGCCGCACGGTGCAATAGCTCACCAGGATGAAAAGAAAAAAGAAGGTCATGGCGAGAGCGGAAATCATCCGGTCGCCCACGTAAATGTAATCCCGCGTGGTCAGTTGCCAGCGGTCCTTGACCGGCGGTCGGTAGGGGATCAGGGAGTCGGGCCAGATTTGGACTAATTTGAGAAACGGCGCGACAGTGATGGGCCAGAGCGGGGCATGGTAAACATCCGGCACTTTGTTTATCGGCACATAACCGTACTTTGCCTTTATCTGGCTGAGCGCCAAGGGCCGGAGCATTTTCGTCGAGAAACCATTGCCGCGCGCCAATTCCCGCGCGATCTGCGCCTGCTCCATCGCTTTGGGGTGGTTGAGCCCTTTGTAGAGCCCCCAGTACCATGGGTCCAGAATGAAAGCCCCGAACATCGCCACCATGACGGCAAGAAGCGCCGTCAGTTGGACCCATTTTGCCCACCGCCCCTCTTCGATCCGGTGAACCAATTCCTGAACTTGATGATCTGTAGCCATTTACGATGAGGTTGTTTTGAGTTCCTGAAGGCGGCGATGCAGCGTGCGGCGGCTGATCCCGAGCCGTTTGGCGGCTTGGGTCCGGTTGCCCTTGCTTTCTTCAAGGGCGCGCATGATGAGGCGATGCTCGGTTTCATGCAAATTCAAATAGTTGCCGGGGACGGGATTGGCCGCTCGTTCCAGCGGTTTCGCGCCGACCTGCCGCAGTGCCATGGGGAAATCGCGGAGCCCGATCCGGGCGCCCGTCGCCATCACCACGCCATGCTCAATGGCGGTGCGCAGCTCGCGAACATTCCCCGGCCAATGGTAGGCAAGGATCGCTTCGGTCGCCTCGGGGGTTAATTCCCGCACGGGCTTCCCGTTTTCCTTTGCAAATTGTTTGAGAAAAGCGTTCACCAGCAAGGGGATATCCTCCTTGCGTTCTCGCAGGGGCGGGAGGGTGATTTGGACGACATTGAGGCGGTAAAACAG
>CAIYQA010000362.1 GCA_903928175.1 uncultured Spartobacteria bacterium
CCTTGGCAGCGTGACATTCCTTAAGCGGGCGATGCACGCCAAACTGCTGACGGTCATCCGGCAGGGAGGACGCGGCTGCTCGACGCTGTTCGACTATTCCTCGGTTCTTAAAGTGGCCGACTTCATCCGTGCGGGCGGACAGTTGCCCCTTCTGCCTTCGGAACGTCTTAACTCCGACAAGTCCCAAAAAGCGGGCAGATGAACGACTGCCCGGCAAAAGTTCAAATCGCGCCTGTATCTCTGGGAAAGAAAGAAAAACCATGAAAGACCCTAACTCCACCGAACACACCCACCTACCAATCGGAAAATCACGTTTTTTCACGATGCAACCAAAATAATGGATTCAGCGCCAAACCTTATTTTTTAACGGAAAGGACCCAGTATGAAAATCGATGAAATCAAAACAATTGTAGCACAAATGGGCGAAGACCTAAAACCGAAGGAAGACTGGCCTGTACTTATTTTCCTGAGCCGAGAAGATGAGGACAAGAAAGTAATCTTCGTCTCTTCTGAGCTTATGAACAGTGAGTATGGTAAAGATATCGCCGCTCAAAGGATATCCGAAGCCATTCGTATTAACCGTGCTACGAGGTGCGCTATGGTTGCAACGGCATGGTTAACAATACCCGATTCGGGAAAAAAACACGAGATTGTGCTGCTGCTCTTTTGTGATGGACCGCAACAAACTGCCGAACTTCACTATGCATCGGTGTTGCGGCGCCACAAACTCCACCCAGGTCTCGCCGCTTGGTGTTTCATGCCAGATACTACCGTTGGGGGAAGATTTCTTGAAGCCATCCTGCCAGCTCTCTCCAAGTTAAGCCGTGCGGCATAAATCTACTCCACCGGCTGCCCATCATCCAAGAAGGATTGCCTGCTGGCCTAAGCCCCACCGCTCCGTTCCGCGCAACGGGACTGAAGTTCGGCCAACCGCTGTTCGAGCCCGGCCGCATCGCCCAAGAGTTTGCGGAGCAGGATTTCAAGGGCGGGCTGGTCGTCGCCCGTCGCCTTGTGGGCCTCCCTCAAATCCTGAACCAGCAGGTTTGCGGTCTGGGCGGCTTTCGTGAGGGGTTCGAGTTGTTCTGGTTTCAGACTCATAACTGGAGATACGATGTGGCGCCTCCGTCCCTTTAGGCAAAACAATTCGGGCGGCCGGGGACGGGTCAGGCGGCGGGCTCGGGTTGCGGGCCGGCGCCCCGCATTTCGACTCGCTCCGGCGTGATTGTCAGCCGGGTCGAAGGCGAGCCTTGGTCGGGCCGCTGCTTGAACCCCTCCTGCTTGGCGCATGCCGGGCAGCGGGTCGCGAGGAAGCCTTTGCGGTTCATGAGCTCGCCGGGCTTGCCGCATTTTTCGCAGGTGACGGAAGTGAGGTGTTCGGCGAACAGGATCATCCCATCGAATTTATCCGCAGCTGAGGTTTGCACCCGCTCCAAGGTCGCCCCGTCCACGGCCTCGACCGTTTCGGCGGGGAACGCCCTCACCCTTTCGTAGAACCGGCCCGTGCCCAACTTTTCCTTGATCGTGTCGAACACGAGCTGTGGCGGATTGAGCAGCAATGTTTCGCCGTCCTTGGCGACCACGGTAACGCCCGTATTGTCGATGTAGTCCTGCACGGTCGCGCACAGGTGGTCGATGATCGGGAACCAACCCTTGTCGCACGCGAACCCAATGCGGGTTCCGCGCTCCGGGTCAACGGGGAAGATTTTCGGGTATCGGTCCAGGATGGCTTGTTTGGCTTCTTCTCTGTTCATAACGGGATTCTCGGTAGAGGGTTGAAATGAGGCCTACGCACCGTGGCGTTTGACAGGGACGGCCAGCCGCGGACGACCGTTCAGAAACTTGAACTCCGCCGTGCAATAGATGAGCGGCCCGGCGGCCGCTTTCCTCGGCTCCACCCGTTGCCCGGCGTTCACGGCCACGGTGTCGCCGATTTTCGTCCGCCAGCGGCCGGTTTTAAGCGGGGTGGAGTGGTCGTGTCCTGAGACAGTCAGGAGCGGTTGGTAGAGTTCGATGACGTTGAACCAGTCCGGGTCGCAGGCTTCATACGCGGCGAGTTCTCTGGACGGCGGCTCATGCATCAGCCAGAGGGCGCGGCCCGCGGGGCCGGTCGTCCGCAATAGGTCAGACATCCATTCCTCGGGATCGTGAGAGGTCGGCTCCCGCCCGGCCGACCAGGCCGAGTCGTCGCCGAGGCCGCAGGGGAAGCCGATGATGACGAGTTGCCCGAACTTGACCGCGGAGCAGTGCAGGGCGTTTAGGGTTCGCCCCGTGGTTTGCCAGGCCGCCTCGAATTCCGGCCAATTTTCATAGTCTTCATGGTTGCCGCGCGCCAGCACGATTTCGCACGGCAGGGCAGCGAGTGCCAGGGCCGCCCCGGTCGGGGTGAGCCTTTCGTTCGAGGGCGGCAGATCCTCGGCGTCCAGAAAGTCGCCGACCAGGCAGATGACGTCGGGACGGTGCTGCTCCACCGCGGTTCGCAGTTCGCCATACAGGCTCCTCTTGAGGTGGAGGTCCGTTGCGGTGAGAACTTTCACCGTTTCGGCGGAAGCGGAGGGTTTCGGTTCGAGGTTCATTCGGGACGTTGTTTTCATAATACTGGCTCTTGGGTGTTTTGGACTAAACGCAGGCGAAAGGTTCGGGCGTAGATTGAGGCAGGGCCGCAGGCTGCCGCGCGGGTTCGGGGAGAGATACGGGCGGAACTGCGACTCGTTCGAGGCGGCGGGCGGCGGCTCTGGACGGGCGAAGGGTTCGGGCCGACTCCGGTTTGACGTCCGTTTCCGCCAGACGGGATGTGGCGGCGATGCCGTTGATTAGCACCAGAATCCCCAATGCCGGGAAAATCAGGCAGTCGGAATGGCCAAACGTGAGGATGCCCTCCACCAAGAGGGTGAAGCCAACCGCCTTGAAACGATCCGCGAAGACGGCTCGCCCCCACTGATAGACGGTCTTCGCGCTGTATGCCAAGCCGCCGAGCACCAGCAGATGGGCAAACGCCACGGGATGGCCCGCCAGTTCGCAGAGCGGCGCGGAGGCCGGGGCCTCTTGGTGCATGAGCCAATAGACGGAGAACGGGATGAACCCGCCTAGGAGAATCCCTCCTATCAGGGCGGCCTTGTTACCTGCGGCGGTTCGGACCTCTTTCAGGATCATCGGGCCGCGGACGCGGACATGGTGACGGTTGTCGGAACGGGTGCGGGTGGGTCGTTTCATAATTGAGATACTTGGCTAAGGTTCAGGGTTGGTCGGAAGCCGGGGCAGCGAGGACTTTCAGCCGCGGCCCCTGGTGGTCGTGGCGAAGGTCGAGGCGGTAGGTGCCCCCGTTGGCCGTGACCATCACGAACTGCCCCGTCCGAAGGGCGGAGAAGTCCTCCGGCCCGACCACGGGCGCGTCGTCGCCCATCGCGTCCGTCACGAACACCCTGAAGCGTTCCCCGCCGTGCCAGACCGGGGCGTGGCGCACCTGCCGGAACCCGCCGCGACCGCAGGTTAGGGAGGCGAGTTGGTTGGTGAGGTGATCCCCGTTGCGCCCGAAGATTTTGTTACGGCAATTTGCGACCAGGGCCGCCAGTTTGGATTCGCTCCGAAGCGCCCCGGCGAGCAGCGAGAGGGATTGCGAGGCGAGCAGGACAATCACGCCGTGTTCGCGGCATTGCGCCATCATCAGATCCTCGCCACCCGTTCGGCCTTTGGAGACCAGGTTCTGGAACTCGTCCAGCACCACGCAGACCGGCCGCTTGGCGACGGGCCGCCCCTCGTGCAGCGCGGTGTTGCGGCCGAGCAGGCGGCCGAACAAGGCCAACTTGATTGCGAGCAGGGTGGCGAGCGAGGAGTTGCCGCCGTCCGCCAGGGGCAGATCCACGATCAGGATTTTGCCCTCATCGATCAACTCCTCCACCGTCACTTTGGCGTAGTTCATCCCGAACAGGTAGCGGCCGGTGCCGCCGGGCGTCCTGAACACGTCGGTCACCCCGCGGATGTCTGCCAGGATGGAAAACTTGGTGCTGTCCGCCATGCGGGTGAACTCGGTGACCAGTTGGTTCAATTCGAGTTTCTGGTTATAGGACAAGGCATCGTGCAGGCAGCCGAGGAACGAGAAAGGTCGTTCGGCTTTCGACTTTTCCTCCCCGTCCGCCTCCAGCCCGTTCCGGGCGTTCATGGTGCAGTAGTCGAAGAACGCCTCCACCCTCGACAGCACCCGCTCCAGAGCGTTGTCGCTGTCCAGTTTGTCAAGGCCAGGCAGCGCCAGTAACCCCTTCTTGGGCTTCAGCCCGGCCAGGACGTTCAGGTAACGGACGCGCTGGCGCTCCCAATACGGATCGTGCCGCCCCGCACTGAGTTCGTCCGAGAGATGTTGGGAAAATTCCTCGATGAAGCGGACCACCGCTCCGTTCAACTCATCCTCGGAGCGCCAGTTCGGACGGTGGAACAGGGAAATCCAGTGGTCCCGTTCATAGGAAATCGTAACCACGTCTTTCTTCCGTTTGGCCGGGAGCGCGTCCAGGAATTGCCGGTGGGGCTGCCCCTTCAGCGCGAAATACACGATGGCGGGCTTGCGGGCCGGGTTCGCGGCCTCCAGCGCCGCCAATTGCAGGGTAAGCGGATTGACCACGGAAACGGTCTTACCGCTGCCGGTCATCCCGCAGACTATCGTGCCGCCGCACAGTAGATCGAGGGGCAGGCGGAGGCCGCCGAGGTCCACGGAGAGATCGGCCAGGGTGGAACTGAGTTGTTGGGTGGGTCGTTTCATAACAGGTTCTGTTGTCGAGCCGGGCCGTTGTCCGATGAGGACGGCGGCGGGAGGGTGAAGGTTTCGAGGCTTTCGCAGTCCAGCAGATACAGTTCGGCGAGTTCTACCGGCGTCACCCGCCTGTTCAGAATCCCCTCCAACTCGACGTGTTCGGAAATGAGGTCGAGGCACGTCCGGTAGCAGGTCTCCATCACAAAGTCCTCGATCGTCCGCACTTGGACGTTTTCTGCGCCCACGGCCTGGACGTAAAACTGTTCGGGCACGAACACGAAGGCACCGGGGCGGATGTCCCGAACCTCGCTCGCCGCCAGCCAGAGGGCAAAATCCGGGCCTAGCAGATTGCCGTAGGACGTGATCGCCAGAGCGCACTCAGCCTGCTTCAGTAAATCAATGTAGGCCAGCGTGGCGTCCGGGGGCGTGCCGCCTGGCCCGACCAGTTGGATCAGCAACCGCTCCGGCTGCCGCTCCAGCACTGCGTCGAGTTGGGCAAGGGCAAGGGCGTGATCCGCAGACCCGGTGCGGAGGAAGAATTTTTGCAACATGCCCGAGATACCCACAGCCCCGAATCGGAATTGTCTTCAGGCGACCGAAGAGAAAAGCGCATCTTGCGGGAATCCGTTCGTTGTCTGATTTTGCCGCTGCTGGCAGATAAAGCAGCGGTTTTGCGGAGGATGCGCTTTTGCGTGGTTGGATATTGCTTCTTCCGAAAAAATGGTGCGGAATGGTCAACCATGAGTCTGCGGCCAACGTCGTCAGCCCCTTGGATTTCCTATGAGCACCCCCATGTCCGAACCCGAAAAGATTGATCTTCGCTCGCACGATATTGTTGGAGAAAAGAAAGCGGAACTCTTCCGGCTCTTTCCCGAAGTGCGTTGCGGGGATGGCAAGATTGACTTCGAACACCTACGGCGTGTGCTTGGGGAGACGGTCGAAGTTGGGCGGGAACGCTACGGCATGAACTGGCCGGGGAAAGCGGATTGCTTCAAGACGATCCAAAAGCCCAGCCTCGCCACTTTGCGTCCATGCCCGGAGGAATCGGTCAACTTCGACACCACCGGGAACCTCATCATCGAGGGGGACAACCTCGAAGTGCTAAAGCTCCTCCAAAAATCCTACCTCGGGGAGGTGAAGATGATCTACATCGACCCGCCCTACAACACAGGCAACGATTTCATCTACCCGGACAACTACAGCGAATCGCTCGACACCTACCTGCGCTACACGGGCCAGGTGGACAGCGAGGGGCGCAAGTATTCCACCAACACCGAGGCCGACGGGCGCTTCCACTCGAAGTGGCTCAATATGATGTATCCCCGGCTTTACCTCGCCCGGAATCTTCTGCGGGAGGATGGCGTGATTTTCATCAGCATTGACGATGCTGAAGTGGATAACCTGAAGAAGCTTTGCAATGAGATATTCGGTGAAGAAAACTTCATCGCCCAACTTGTGTGGGAAAAGGGCCGCAAGAATGATGCTAAGTTCTTCTCAATAGGGCACGAGTATCTACTCGTTTACGCAAAATCTCTTGGTTCTCTGCGGGAGGCAAAAACGGTCTGGAGAGAACAGAAACCCGGTGCAAAGGAGATATGGGAGGAATACGTCCGCTTGCGGGGAAAACATGGTGATAACAATAGATTGATTGAAGTTGACCTCCAATCATGGTTCCAAGGACTGCCAAAAACCCACCCTTCCAAGAAGCTGTCGCGCTACAAGCGTGTGGACGGGAACGGACCGTGGAGAGATCGCGATATTTCTTGGCCGGGTGACGGTCCGCATAAGTATCCGATCATTCATCCCGTCACGAAGCAGCCGTGTAAGATTCCCGAGAGTGGTTGGCGCTTCGCAGAAGACGAGATGCAGCGACAAATCCGGTTGGGGCTTGTTGAGTTTCGAGCAGATCATACAGAGCCACCTTTTC
>CAIYQA010000363.1 GCA_903928175.1 uncultured Spartobacteria bacterium
AAAGAGCGTTAATCAGGCTCAACGCGTCCGCCGCACACCCCGCGAAAAGTTCGTTTCGGCGGGACGCCGAAACCAGCAGCCGGGACGGCTGCGCTCCCCGGACAAATCGCTCTGCACCTCACCCACTTTGAATCACGCCCGTTGGGTTGCCGATAAACAAAACGGACTTGCCTCCATTTGGGACATTGATTACGATGCGCGGCATCCGGCCATACGGCGCGCCAATTCCATTTATGAAAAAAAATTCCCTCCTCGCTGTCCTGTTCCTCCTTCACCCAATCCTGAGCCCAGCGGCCGATTGGCCCGGCTATCGCGGGCCGAATCAAGACGGGATCTCCCCCGAAAAACTCAACCTGAAGTGGGATGCCGCCCAACCGAAGGTGCTTTGGAAAGTGCCGCTCAACACCGGCTTCAGCTCGTTCGCGGTCGGCGGCGGCAAAGCGTTCACCCAGGTGGTGCGGGTTTTGAATAACGAGCCGCGCGAAATCTGCGTGGCGCTCGACGCGGCGACCGGAGCCGAGCTTTGGGCCGCGGATGTCGCCGTGGGCAAAGGATACGGCGGCGGCGGAACCGGCGATGGCCCGCGCGCCACGCCCGCAGTAAGTGACGGCGTGGTGCTCGTTTTGACGCCCGACCTGGTTTTCCATGGGCTCGACGCGCAAACCGGCAAGGCGCTCTGGACGCACGATCTCATCAAAGAAAACGCCGCCAAGAACATCGGCTGGAACAGCGCGGCATCCCCCGTGGTGGACGGCGATTTGGTGTTCGTGATGGGCGGCGGCGCGGGCCAAGCCCTGCTCGCGTTCCATAAAAAAACCGGCCAACTCGTTTGGAAAAGCGGCACCGAAGCCATCACCCACGCGACGCCGGTGGTGGCCACGATCCTCGGGGAGCGGCAGGTGATCTTCTTTTGCCAAAGCGGGCTGGTGGCGCTCTCCGTCAAGGACGGCAAGGAACTCTGGAAATTCCCCTATCCGTATAAAGCCTCCAGCGCAGCCACTCCCATCGTGAGCGGCGAGAAGGTTTACTGCTCGGCGGGCTACAACGTCGGCGGCGGCGCGTGCCAAATCACCAAAACCGGTTCCGGATTCACCGCGACGCAACTCTGGCAAATCCCCGGCAACAAGGAAGTGGCCAACCACTGGAGCACGCCGGTTTGCAAGGACGGCTATATCTACGGCATGTTTGGTCACGGAGGTGGCGCTGATTTGCCGTTGAAATGCGTGGAGCTTGCTACAGGCGCGGTCAAATGGGTGCAGCCGGGATTCGGTCAGGGCGGCGTCACTTTGGCGGACGGAAAAATTCTCGCGCTGGCAATCAACGGCGAGCTCGTGGTGGTCGATCCCGCACCCACTGCTTACAAGGAAGTGGGCCGCATCCAGGCCGTGCAGGGCAAATGCTGGTCCACACCCGCCGTGAGCAACGGCTGCATTTACGTTCGCAGCACCCAGGAGGGGGTTTGCCTGGACGCGAAGGCGTTCTAGCCGCACCGAAAAAACAAAACCGTCCCGTTCGGCCAGCGCGTTTGCTTTCCACAGGCAAACTCCGCAAATTCCAGTTCAGCCCGTTCGATGGCTCTTCCCAAGTCCCCATGAAATCGAGACCCCGCTTTGGCATCGTCGGCGCCGGTTTTTCCGGGGCGGTATTGGCCCGTTCGCTGGTGGAGAAGCTGGACTGCCGCGTGACGATCCTCGAAGAACGGTCACACATCGCGGGCAACTGCCACACAGAGCGGGACGCCTCCACGGGCGTGATGATC
>CAIYQA010000364.1 GCA_903928175.1 uncultured Spartobacteria bacterium
GCACATCCCAATATTGTGAAGCCGACGTCGGTGATCAACGTGGATACCGAGACGTATCTGGCGCTCAAAATTCCCGAGCGCATCCACAAGCAGCTTTCCATTGCGTTGAGCGATCACAGCTACCAGCCGCGCATCGACGATCTGGAGAGTGACTGGGTGGCCCATGTGGCGGCGCCCACATTCAAAGTGCTGCGTCAGCAACGTGGGGGCGCGGCGGTCGATTCCTTCTGCTCCATCGGAACCGGCTCGGGGCTTGACGTGCTTTCCGCCGTCGAGATCCTGGGTGCAACGCGCGTCGGACTGACCGATGTGCATGAAGATGTGGTCGCCACGGCTGCCGCCAACATTGCGCGCAATCATAATCCGCAGCATCCGCTGACCATTGAGTTCGGCTCCGGCGATCTGCTTGCGCCGCTGCGCCCGTATGGAGCCCGTTATGCGGTGATTTACGAGAACCTCCCGAACGTCCCGCTGCAAAGCGCGGAGGAAGTCGCGGCGAACCGGAATAGCTCCACCTATGTGCCGCCGCGCACGGAGCGTCTGCCGGGGCTGGTGCGTCAACGGATGCTGGATCTCCATTACCTTGCGCTGGTGCAGGCCAAGGACTTCTTGGCTCCCGGAGGTGCCGTGCTTTCCTGCCTGGGCGGGCGCCTGCCGTTACAGGTCTTTCTCTCCCTGGGGGATCTGGCGGGTTATCGTTCCTCCTTTCTCACGTATAGCTGGAAGGTTCAGGGCGACCCGGAAGATGTGATCCGCGATCATGCCAAAAGCCAGCAGAGCGGGTTTGGGCCCTTTTACTTTTACCGCGCCGAAGTGTTGCAAAAGACGTTCGCGCAGGTGGACATTGCGGAGTCTGGCAAGGACGCACTGGAGATTGAGCATTCGCTTGTGCCAGAGCGCCTGGACGCCGCCAGCGCCTACACGGCGTTCAAAAACGGAGAACGCATTGGACACACCGTCGCGTTTCTTCAATCGGAGTTGAGATAATTGCCATGTCGTCCACAAACGTGCCAGCCCTATTGACGTTGATCGAAACGATCGAGACCCACTTCCAGCGCCGCCAGGCCAAGGGTGATGCCGTGGCCTGGGAAATCGCCAAGGTTCTCTCGCTATTGGAGCCGCTCCCACCGCTGGTCGGCGCATTCCCTCGGAACAATCATCCGGCAACACGCCATCTCGAAGCGGCCCTGTTCTCAGGCAACGCTTCGACCTCCGGCCTCCTTGCCGCGCTCCGCCCCGTCGCCTACGATTTGCCGTGGCGCTACAGCTATGCGAAGCGCGAGGATGCTCCCGGCTTGGAAGAGAACATCGCATTCGCCGAGATCATCGGCCCGGAGGCTCCCTTCCAAAGCGACCGCGTCTGTCTTGGACTGACGTTGGTCGGGCCGGAGACGCTGTATCCAGAGCACGCGCATCCCGCTGTGGAACTCTATTACGTGGCCGCCGGAACCGCAACTTGGATAGCGAGTGACATTCCCAACCTGCAACCGCCCGGCGCGTTCATCCTGCATCCGTCCCAGGTCGTCCACGCCATGCAAACGCACCGGGGACCGCTGCTGGCGGTCTATGCCTGGAGCGGCAACGAGGTGAAAACGCTTTCCACTTACACCGAAAAATCCAACCCATGAGTGAATTAACCCCAAAAGAACGCCTGTCGCGCGTGCTCCGCAAGCAACCGGTGGATCGTCCCCCAGTCGTTTGCACTGGCGGCATGATGAATGCGGCGATTGTCGAAATCATGCGCGAAACCGGCCACACCTTGCCGGAAGCCCACTTTAGCGCCGAGGGGATGGCGGATCTCGCGTTGGACATCCAGCAACACACCGGCTTTGAAAACATCGGCGTGCCCTTCTGCATGACTGTTGAAGCGGAATTGCTCGGCAGTCCCATTGATCACGGCACGCTGGAATGCGAGCCGAAGATCGCCCGCGAAATTTTTCCTTCGGTGAGTCAGGTCGTCTTCAACGACGTAGAGCAAATGGTGCACTCCGGGCGAATGAACGTGGTCGTGGACGCGGCGCACCTCATTGCCAAGGCAAAGCCGGACGTGCCGGTGATCGCCAGCCTCACCGGGCCGCTCAGCACGGCGGCGTCCATTGTCGATCCGCTCACATTTTACAAGGAACTGCGCAAAAACCCGGCGGGCGCCCACCGCGTGCTCGATTACGTCACCCGCCTGCTTGTCGCCTTCGCGGAGCGGTTGGTGGAGGAACAAGGCGCGAGCGTCATCGCCATCGGCGACCCGTCCGCCACGGGCGAACTCCTCGGGCCTAAACTCTTCGAGGAATACGCCGTGCGTTATCTCAACGAGCTGGCCGACCGTGTTCACGCCAAGGGTTTCCCCATCATCATCCATATCTGCGGCGACGTGAAGCGCGTGCGTTCGCAA
>CAIYQA010000365.1 GCA_903928175.1 uncultured Spartobacteria bacterium
AAAGAGCGTTAATCAGGCTCAACGCGTCCGCCGCACACCCCGCGAAAAGTTCGTTTCGGCGGGACGCCGAAACCAGCAGCCGGGACGGCTGCGCTCCCCGGACAAATCGCTCTGCACCTCACCCACTTTGAATCACGCCCGCTCGATACCCCGGTAGACTTCGCAAAGTGGCTAAAAGCTGTGTATCCTCGGATTGTGGTGAGCCCTGGCACACTTGGTATCCACATCCTGAAGGAAAAGCTTCCCAAACTGGCCGTATCCATACCCGATGTAACACCGGAGACGTCGATTCTTCCGCCTTCCATCCCAATGACCATGACGGAGGAAGGCGACCGGGTGATCTTATCGACGAATATTTCTTTCAAGGCCCGCCGAGGCCAGTCCGAGATCATCGACAGAAAAACAGGCAAAGCCATTACGGCTCGCAGCACCGCCCCCAATCCCACGTTGATCCAGACCATTGCCCAAGCCGAATTCTGGAGATCGCAGCTTCTCCTTCAGCCGGAAACATCCCTTGAGAAAATCACAGCGGAATACGGCATACAGCCCAGATATATCCGAAGGCTTCTCAATGCCGCCTACCTTGCCCCCGCTATCAAGCGGGCTATTTTCCAAGGTATCCAACCTGCCCATCTACAGGTGCAGGACCTCATTGTCGAGCGCTCTCTCGACTGGCAGTCGCAGATGCAGGAACTCGGGTTCGAGAATTCCACCGCTGTTGTCTGACCCGGTTGGAACTGCTCGAAAACCTTCTCAGTATTCCGAAAACTGGGAAAGTGAACCACGATCTGGATCAGTTTGAGAGAGACGCTCGCAAAACGGCCATGCTGGAAGAAAATCCAGGCGCTCTTGGAAACAGAGAGAGCCGCAAACCCGCGGAAATAAGGGGTCGGACGGGCCTGAAAGTGAACCTCCCAGTTTTGCTCTCAAAAACTGGCGGAGAGGGGGGGATTCGAACCCCCGGTACCCTTTTGAGGTACGGCGCTTTAGCAAAGCGCTGCTTTCGACCACTCAGCCACCTCTCCTTCGCTGAAAAAATTTTCTAAAATGTTGGTGCCAGGGGGGAGAGTTGAACTCCCGACCAAGGGCTTATGAGTCCCCTGCTCTACCACTGAGCTACCCTGACGCAGGGCGGATAAAGTAGGGGAGTCCCGCCGCAGGTTCAAGCGTTATTTCGCGTCCCTTTCTTATGCCGTGATCCCCGTGGGCACAAGCACGGCATCGCGCATGCCGTGCAACAGTTTTTTGTCCGCGGGGCAAATCGTCGCGAGCGCTCCGCCCAGCCGGGCCTTGCCTTCGGCCAGGAAATAGTAGGGGCAGAGGCGCACCCGCCCGTGCAATGCGCGCGGCTCGCCCCCGGCATCCACATAGGCTTGGGTGAAGAGTCGCCCCTTGCGGAAGCGCTGCAAAATGTGCGGGCGCGTTTGGTAACAGGCCAGCGCTCTTTCCAATACGGCGCGCCATTCAGGCTGCGGGAGGTCCGCCCCGACATGCACGCCGCGACTGCCCCAGGCCAGCTCGGAGAAGCCGCTGATCTTCAAGATCAACTCCCGCTCTTTTTGCGAAAAGGCCGCGACTTCGTTCCAGTCGTGCACTTCCAGCCCGGGCAGCACCGCGTGGGGCGGCAACGGCGTGGGGTCGAGCAACCAGGTGTAGGGGATCACTTTTTGGAGCGCCAAAAAGTGGCGCTCGCTCAATTCCCGCCGCCAGAATTCCCGCAGCGGGCGCAGCCAGAAGAGGGCGAACCAGAGTTTCTCTTCCAAAAACGGCTTGAAGGGAGGCGTGACGCGCATCGTTCCCTGCACGGCGGCTTCCCGCAAGGCGTTGGCGCAGGGAATGTTGGCCAGATCGAACAACTCGAAAAACCGGTACACGGCGGGTTGCCAGGAGGCGGGATGGGTGGCGTCCAGCACGCGCCAATGTTCGGGGGCAAACCGGGCGTTGAGTTGTTCCGCCAGCCAGTGCATCTCGGGGCGATAGGTGGCGGATTCCTCGGAAACGAGGATATCGGCGCCGCCGGGCGTGATGGAGCGGAACCCGTCCAGCATGCCGTTTGCGCCGCCCAAAATGTCATGGCCGAACCCGGCGTATGTCGCGTTGAGCCAGGCGGTGAGGCCGATCCCGCCGGGAACGCTGTCCAGTTCGGCGATTGCGTAGCCGTCTTCGGTAAGCACCAGGTCGGGCCGGATCACCGGCGGAAGCTCCTCGCGCAGACGCCGGGAGGTTTCGATCAATTCGGCAGGCTTGCCCCGGTCCAGGAGTTCGGCAATCCACGGCGGCTGCTTGCCTTTGACGCTCTGGAAATAGAGCAGATTGCAGGCGCGCACAAACAGGTGGAGCCGGTGCCCGAGCTTTTCGAGTTCGTCGGCAAACGCGGGGGAAACCGGGAACGGCTCGGGGGATACCAGCCAGTCTTTTCCCTCGAAGAGCCCCTCCTCTGGAACGGAGTCGCGAATCCGTTGTGTTTTCTCTATAATCCCGATGGACATTTAGCAATCATTCTGGGCTCCTGCGTTCCAAATGCAAGCCGTGGATTCGGTTTGGGCTTAAATTAAGAGTTTGAGCGCCTGGCGCACGAGTTCTTCGACGCTCGCCGTGACCCCGGCTGTCCCGGAGTCCGCGAGCGCCCGCTTCACGGCTTTGTGGGCGTCCATCTGCTTATATCCCAGGGAGATAAGCGCCAGCACGGCGTCATTGATCCGCAGATCGTCCGCGCTCGGGGCATGCTCCGCCGAGGCGGCTTCCCAGGCGGCGGCGATCCCGAGCTTGTCCTTCAACTCCAGGACGATCCGCTCGGCGGTTTTTTTGCCGAGGCCGGAAATTTTGGCGATCAGCCCGGTATTGGAATTGACCACGGCGCTTTTGAAATTGCTCACGGTCATTCCGCTCAGGACGGCCAGCCCGAGCTTGGGGCCGATGCCGGAGACGTGATTGATGAGCAGCCGAAAGAGGTCGCGCTCGGCGCTCGTCATGAAACCGTACAGAATGTGGGCATCCTCGCGCACCTGTAGATGGGTTAAAATCTTGATCGGCTGACCGTTGGGCGGCAGCTTGTCAAAGCTTGAAAGCGGGATGAGCACTTCGTAACCGACGCCATGCACATTGACAACGACCTGCGTGGGGAGAGACTCCGTGAGTGTGCCTTCCAGAAACGTAATCATGAGTTTCCTTAAGAAAATGAAGTTTTGCCGCCAAAGTGCAAGGTTCAAAACGGGTTTCCTCCCACGGGTTGGGGGGATTGCCCTCGCGTGCTGTGGCGCGTTTTATGCCCCCTCGGGCTGCGCTGCACCGCCCCTGGCGGAAGCCGCCTGGCGCGTGGTGATCACGGGTCCGCACCACCCCCAGGACGCGCAAACGCAACCGATCCCCGGCGCGAAAGAAACAATGTTCGCCGCCGCCCGGTCCGCAACGGTCGCAGAAGAAAAGCCGTTCCCCTTGCTGAGCCAGGAGGAATTTGGAGCGTTGGGCGTGGACTGGGCTGCGTTTCGCGCCAGGAGCGCCACCGCTGCGAGCGCGGAGCTGGCGCGGTTGAAGCCCGAGTTGATCCGGGATCGCAACGCGGTGATTGAATGCGCCATCCTGCGCTGCAAACGTCCTGTGGACGACCTCACCGCCGCCGTTCTGGCGCCCGATTTTCTCCAGCGTTTCACGCCGCTCTTTGGCCGCAAAATGCTCCTCGCCCTGCCGGACCGGCATACCGTGTTTCTTTTTCCGCGACTGGCCAGCCGTTACCAGGAATACGCGGGGCGGGTGCTCGCCGTGTATCGGCAATCCGAATGCCCGGTGAGCCGGGAGGTCTTTGAATTGAGCGCAGAAGGGCTGCGCGCCATCGGCGCCTACGCAGAGCCGTAAATAAAGCGATCTGAGTTCCCGGTTGCATTTGCCTGCGCCGTCCCCTTATACAACTCCCAAATGAATTGCCCCAGCCCCCAGGCCGCCCCGCCTCTCAGTCGGTCCACCCGCATTTCCTACCTTGCCGTGGTGAGCGTGTTCGCGGCTGCGGCTTGGCTGCATCTTGCGTCGCTTTTGGTGACGGTTTTTTTCGCGTTGTTTGCCCTCAAGAAACTCAATTTCAAACAGCGGAAATGGCTGGCGCTCACGCTCTTTTTGGTGCTCGTGGTGGCGGCGCTCTATGGAGTCGGATTTTTTTGCCACAGGGCCGTCAAGGAACTGCCCAAAATTGTCGCGGATGGCATCCCGCACATTGTGAAGTATGCCGACAGCCACGGGATCAACCTGCCGTTTTCGGACCTGGACGACATCAAGGAAGCTGCGCCGAAAATCACACAAGATAGCATTAAATATATCGGGAATTTCGCAAAGCTCGCCACCATGGAGTCGGTGATGCTGCTGGCGGGGATCGTGATTGCCATCGGGATTTTCGTGAACTCCAGGCCCGCGGGGCCTCCGGGAAATCTGTATGCGCAGTACGAATCGGCGATCCAGGACCGCTTCAGCGCCTTGTATCGAAGCTTCGAGACGGTCATGGGGGCGCAGTTGTTGATTTCCCTCATCAACACCGCCGCCACAGCCGCGTTCGTGCTTTCCACCAACCTCCTGCCGTACGCGGGCATCGTGATCCCGTTGACGTTTATCTTCGGGATGCTGCCGATTGTGGGCAACCTCATCAGCAACACGCTCATCGTCGGGATCGCCTTCGGGCTGGTATCCCCGCAGATGGCGCTCGGCGCCGTGGTGTTCCTCATTGTCATTCACAAGCTGGAATATTTTTTCAACAGCAAGATCATCGGGGCCCGCATCCTGCACCCGATGTGGCTCACCTTGGTGGGGCTGATTCTGGGCGAGGCGCTGATGGGCATCCCCGGGGTCATTCTCGCGCCGGTCATCCTGAACTTTCTCAAGGTCGAAGGCTCGCGCTACGTGCTGGCGGAGAATTCCGAAATACCAAAAAACGCCTCCGTTGAACCGTGAGGGCCGGTTCAGGGGTTCTCCCGCCGTTTTTCCTTGGTTCGCCAGGCGCGCGGGACGAATCCTTTGAGTATGAAAAGAACGCTTGTTGCGGTTGCGCTCGCGGTGATCTGCCTGGTTGCCGGGTTGGCACTCTGGTCGGGTTTGCAGGCGCGGCAAATTGCCCCCGCCCAACTCGTGCCCGCCGAAACGCTGCTGCTGGCCGATTTTCCCGATTTGCGCGCCACGGCAATCCGCTGGAAGGAGACGGATTTGCATGCCATTTTCCAAGAGCCGCAAGTCCAGGCTTTCTTTGCCCAACCGCTCGCCGCGCTGCAACAGAACGATAACTGGGCCGGGGCGTTGGGCAGCATGCAACGCATCCAGCCTCAACGGGCGTTCCTCGCCGTCGTGAGCGTCACCAACAACATGCCGCGCGCCGTCGGGGGGGTCGCGTTTGGCAGCGAGCGGGCGGAGGTGGAGCGCCTGATCTCCCGGGCTCGCGAACAGGTCCAGAGCGTCTCCCCCACCGGTAAACTCGAACGCCTGCGGTATCGCAATTTTCGGATCGAGAGTTTCAGCAGCCACGGAATCACGCTGGCGGGATGTTTCGCCCGCAACTGGTATCTCGTGGCCAACGACATCGATCTGCTCAAGGCGACCCTCGACCGGTTCAGCGGCAAAACCCACACCGCCCTCGACAGTGCGCCAGCGTATGAACAAAGCCAGGCGCTGCTGCCGCCGCATCCCGATTTCACGCTGTTCACGCAGCCCGGCGCGATTTCCGAACGACTGCTGACCCAATGGAGCGCCTCCGGGCGAATGCTCGATCCGCAGGAAAGCGCTGCCTTGCAAAAAATACGGGCCGTCGCGATTGCCTCGCGCATGGAAGGGCCGCGGATTCGCGGCTCTCTCTTTCTCTACCAGCCCGAGCTGTCGCCGCGGCCGCTTTTAAATGGCAAAACCCTGAGCCTCACCACGACGGACACCCTGTTTTACGCGGCCATGGCCCCGCTGATTCCCGAGCAAATCCCGCAACGCGGAAATCCGCAGGTGTTCCCGAGCCTCATTCCGATGCGCACCCTGCTGGCCGCGTTAAATTCCCCCCCCGCGACGCTCGGGCAGTTCAAGAGCGCCTTCGGTCCCGAACACGCGGTGCTGCTGGATTGGGCCGCCGGTGCGACCCAGCCCAATCTTTTCCTCGTGAGCGAAATCCGCGACCCGGCTGAAGCGCGGCGGTTTATGGAGAGCGTGTTTCACGCCTGGAGCCGCGCGGATGCCGAAGGGGTCTCCTTTTGGACACTCACGATGGACGATCCCTCCATGGCGCAATTTCACCCCACCGTGGCGCTCACCGCCCACCATTTGCTGGCCGGGTTGAGCCCCGAGAGCCTCAAACCGTTTGCCGCCAGCGCGACCCACCCTCCCGGCGCGACCCTCGAAAAAACCCCTGCTTTCCTCGGCGCAATGGCCACCCTCCCCAAACCGCAAACCGGCATCGCTTACCTGGATGCCAAACCGTTTTTTGAACGGGTGTACGGTTGGCTGCGTCCCGCCGCCATGCTCTGGGGCAACGGCATCGCCAGCTTTGGGGGAGCCGTGGATTACCGCAAGCTGCCCACTCCCCGGGTCATTGCGGGGCACCTCACGCCCATTGCCCTTTCCGCCGTGCAAACGCCGACGGGAATGCTTTTGGAAAGCACCGGCCCGGTCTCTTTCCTCGAATTGAGCGAGGGGCTTGCCGCTGCCGCCGTGCTCTTGGCCCTCCCTGCCTTTGAGGGAAGAGCGGCCATCCCGCGCGGGGGAGCGCCCGGCGTTCTCCCGCCGCTTCCGTCCAAACCGCTCTCGGCTCCACCCAAAGATCCCGCTTCTGCAACTCCCGGAGTTTCAACCAGTTCGGCCTCGTCCGGCGCACTGCGGGAGTCGCAATGACCTTGGGGCGCAAAGCAGGAAAATTGCTAATGCGAGAAATTTTTTGGGTCTGATTGCATTTTCCGTTCGTGATTCTTGAGAAAGGTGCTAAGCTATAGCTCTATGCCTATTCAGAAGAAAACTGCGTTTTCCCGTCGTTTGCCTGACCTCGTGACCGAGGAACTGGTCAGCGTGCTTTCGCGGAAAAGCTCTTTCGAATTTAAGCAACTCTTTGAGATCGTGCACGAAAACCTCCGGGCGCGCAATGCGGCAAGCGGCGGCGAGGAAATGCTTCGCCTGCGCGCTTACGAGAAGCTGCAAAACTTGGTGGCCCGCGGCATGGTGAAAAAGACTGGCAAAAAATACAAGGGCCTCGCTTCACTGGCGACCATGCAGCCGGTGGTTCCCGCGGTGGCCGCATAAGCTGTTTTTAGAAAGCGCCCGCAATCCCCGTCCCCGGTATGCTCAAAGAATATATCCCCGTCCTCATCCAGGTTGTCGTGGCGCTTGGTTTTGCCGCTGTGGCGCTCATCTTCAGCGTGCTCCTGGGCAAGAAAGGCCGGCGCAATCCCACCAAGGATAGCCCCTACGAATGCGGCATGCTGCCCTTGGGAGGCGCGCAACCCCGTTTCGCCGTGAAGTTTTATCTCGTGGCGATGCTCTTCATCCTGTTCGATCTGGAAGTCGTTTTCATGTATCCGTGGGCGGTCGCCTACCGGGATTTCGTCCTCTCCAAGGGGCCGGTCATTCTCTGGAGCATGCTCAGCTTTATCGTGATCGTCACGGTGGGCTACGTTTACGCCATTAAAAAAGGCGTGCTGGACTGGACCAGGTAATCCCGCCCGGTTTTCGTTCAAGGGCAATCCGCCCTTCTGCCCCGAATCCGTTGTGATGGGCAAAAACTGCGCGATCTGCAAGCTGGTGTTGAAATGGGCGCGGCGCCTTTTGGAAAATCATCGGATGCGGACCGGCATGGCCTGCGTGGGGATCATTGTCCTGGCAGGCTGCCTGACCCTCGTCATCTGTCCCGACCCCCCGGAGGAACCCGGCGCTTTTCCCTCACCCCGGCTGCCGATTGTGGTCATCGACGCGGGGCACGGCGGAAAGGACGAGGGGGCAAAATCCAAGGGCGTGCTTGAAAAGACGCTCACGCTGGATGTGGCGCTTCGGTTGGAGCGCATCCTCAATGCGCGCGGTTTTTCCACTGTCCAGACGCGGTCCGAGGACATATTCGTTCCCCTTTCCGAACGGGCGCAAATTGCCAATCGCGTCCCAGAGCCCGCAGTTTTCATCAGCATTCATTTCAACCAGGGCAGCGAGCGGGATATTGCCGGGATCGAAACTTTTTATGCTGACAATAAAGACCCCATCGCCAGCGACTGGACTTGGATCGGCTTTTTCAGCCGCTCCGAACCGCTGGACACGGGAGAGGATCTCGCTGCCGAAGTGCAGTACGCCGCCATTTTGAAAACCGGCGCCCGGGATCGGGGGATTCGCGCCCGTCATCTTTACGTAACCCGGCATACGCGGCTGCCTGCGGCGCTTGTGGAAGGGGGGTTCATCACGAACCGGATGGAATCGCACCTGCTCAACGAGGAGCACTACGCGGAGACGCTCGCAGCAGGCATTGCGGATGGGATCGAGGCTTGGTGGCGGGGGCGGCGAACATCCGCGCCGCCGCCGCTGGCGCAGAAGCCGTGAGGCGTTGTGGCCTCATGGAAATTCGGAAGAATGGCAAATTCCCCAGTCGCGGGGGATTGCATTCACCCGGTTTTTCCCCTTTAGTGCAACTCTCCGAACCCTGTATGAAAAACGTCATTCAAAAAAACTGGCCGCTACTGCTCTTGCTGGCGCTCGTGCTGATCTTTTTGGGAGACGTGTGGTTTGGCGGACGGATGCTCCTGATGCGCGATTTCTTGTTCGGGGATGTGCCGATTCGGATTCAACAGGGAGAAGCGCTCCGGCACGGAAATTTCGGGCTGTGGCATACAACCCAGTGCGGCGTGCCGGGTGCGGCGCAGCCGTATACCGCGGCATTCTATCCCCCCAATTGGTTTTTTGCCCTGCCTTCGGTGGAAGGGGCGATCCGGCTCTGGTGGATGTTCCATCTCGCGGTCTGTGCGCTGGGTTGGTATGCGCTGGCGCGTTCCTGGCGGCTGGCGATTGCCCCGGCATTGTTTGCGGCGGTCTGCTTCACCTTCAGCACGCAAGTGATCACCTGGATGGAAGGGGCGCAGGCTTTTACCGGAATGGTCTGGGGTCCGCTCGTGCTTCTGCTGGTCAGCCGCATGATCGAGCGCACGGCGGAGGGCGCGGCACTGGGATTCAAGACAGCCCTTCTGCGCAATGCCGGTTGGGTGGCGGCGCTGGCCGTGGTCCTTGGCTTGCAGCTATTGGCGAACGGCGAGTATTTTTATTACACGGCATTGATCGTGGGCGCATACGGTATCACCCAATGGATCCGCCTGCGAAGTTGGAAAGTGTGCGGGTATTCGGCGGTTCTGTTGGCGCTCGCGGGCGGGCTGGGGCTGGCGATGGCGATGCCGCAACTGCTTCTCATGTCGGAACTGCTGCCGCTTTCCGACAGGGGCGGGGAATACAATGCGTTCCTCGACCTCGCCTCGGTTCATCCCCGGCATTGGTTGACGGTTTTGCTCCCGTTCCTTTATGGAAAACCCGGCTACCCGAATGTTTATTGGGGTCCGAAGATGCATGAATTTGCTGCCGGCCACTGCTACGTGGGAATCGCGCCGCTGGTTGCCGCCTGGTTTGGTTGGCTCTGGTGCAAAGGGAAGCAAGCGGCGGGCGAGCGCCGGGTTCAGATCGGCTTTTTTGCGGTGGTTGGGGTGGTGGGCTTGATTATGGCGGCGGGCAAATTCACCCCCGTATATCCTTTTCTGCACCATTGGATGCCGGGGTTGGGGCACCTGCGGTTTGCCCCAAAATTCTATCTTTTCGTGGCGTATGCTTTGACAGTCTTGGGCGCTCTGGGATTTCAGGCCTTGATCGAGAGCGACCCCACGGGCAAGCGGGTCCGACTCTGGTGGATTGCCGCAGGGTCTTTCGGCGTCTTGTTTTTTGGCTATCTGCTGTGCCTCGCAAACAGCGGATTTCTGCCCTGGTTGATGGCACATCCCGGCACGCCTTCGCAGGAACAGGTGAATGCCGTTTTTTCCGACTACAGTTTGGCGGTGGGGTTTGCGATAGCCGCTTTGGGGTTGTTTGGCTTGCTGGTCTTTGGGCGCGGCCCCGCGCGGTGGGTGCAAGGGGGGATCGTGGCGCTGGCGTTCGTGAATCTCCTTGTGATCTCCCGGCAGGTCCAGCCGACGACAGCCTCCGGCATTTACACGCAACAGCCCGAAGCCCTGGCGAAAGAAACCGCCAAACATCCCACGGATCGTTTTTTGTCCATTTACTACGGGGCACAGCAATATTTTTACGGCGAAACCCGTCGGGATATGTACGAATGGGCCATCGCGGCGGGCGCGACCAATGCGACACGCCTGGCGGGAATGTCCATACTCACTCCGGGCGGGCTGGCGCTGGAACGCTACAACCAACTCTTTGGGATTCTGACCTCATCGCCGCGGGCTGTTTCGGATAAAATCGCCGATATGATGTCGCTGCGCTACTTGGTGGGCGGCGCGCCATTCGATCAAATCCTCTGGGGCAACGCGCCGCGCGAGGTCCGGCTGATCGAACGCCCCGGCTGCCTGCCTCGCGCCATTCTGGTTCCGCGATGGAGATGGATTGCGCAGGATCTCGAAATGCTCAAGACGATCGTGAGCAACGACTTCGATCCGCGCCGGGAAGCCGTTCTGGAGCCATTGCCGGGAGCGCCGATGCCAGCCTCTGGAACCGATGCCGGGGGAGGGGAGGTCCGTTCCTTTGCCGACCACACGGATTCCGTTGCGGTGGAGGTGGAGACAAAGGGCCGCTCGCTGCTGGTGGTCAGCGATACCTGGTATCCCGGCTGGACGGTCACCGTGGATGGAGTGCCGCGTCCCATTTTCCGCGCCAATTACCATTTCCGGGGCGTGTTTTTGGAACCGGGCACGCACCAGGTCGAATTCGTGTACCAGCCGAAGCTTTTGGTGTTGGGAAGCTGGATTTGCGTGCTTGCCATTGCGATGTGCGGAGCACTGGCGTGGGTCGGGGCCTCGGCCCGGAGAGCTGCAAACAATGGGCGCGCTGAGGATCGGGTCACTCCACCCGCCCACGCAGTTTCTTAACCGCCCCGCGTTTCTTTTTGCTGTCCACCATACGTCGCTTGACGCCCCGGGGGCGGGGCCGGTTTTGGCGGCGAATCTTTTCCCGGGCGGCTTGCTGCGCGGCCTTTTCCGCCCTGCGCGTTTCTTCCAACGTGGCGAGCAACCGTTCGCGGGCGAGTTGCCGGTTCATCGATTGGGAACGGGAATCCTGCACCGTGACGGCCACGCCGCTCGGCCCGTGGCGCAGGGTGACAGCCGTGGAGACTTTGTTGACGTGCTGGCCGCCCGGACCCGAGGAGCGCGCAAAGCTCTCCTCGATATCCTCGGCGCGCAGTCCCAGGCGGGCGAGGCGCGCCGCGAAATCAGTGGCCGGAGGCTGGGAGGAGGCGTTCATGTGAGGAGGAGCTTATCCCATCAATTCGTAGCTCAACACGCTCAGGCAGTAGAGCGCGGCGGTTTCGGTGCGCAGAACAATGGGGCCGAGGGTGATCGGGCGGCAGCCGTGCGCTTTTGCCAGCGCCATTTCCGCCGGGGTGAAATCGCCTTCGGGACCGATCACCACCAGGACGCTCGCGGGGTTGGCTCCTTTTTCGCGACGGTAATCGGCGAGCACTTTTTTGGGATGCAGCGCATCGGGTTGAAGCGAGGCGATGAGCAACAGATCGAAGGCGGGCTGGTCCTGGAAAAAGGCGGCAAGGGTTTGCGCGGGGAGCACGGCGGGCAGCCAGTCTTGGCCGCACTGCTTGCAGGCTTCGATGGCGACGGCCTGCCATTTCTCCCGCTTCTTTTCTGCATCGCGCGCATCAAACTGGACCACGGTGCGTTCGGTGGTGAGCGGAACGACGGCTGCCGCACCCAGCTCGGTCGCCTTCTGGACAATGAGGTCCATGTTTTTGCCTTTCGGGATTGCCTGGCCCAGCGTGATCCGACACGCAGGCGGCGGGCTTTGGGAGGCATGCAGCACCTTGAGTTCAATCGCCCGTTTTCCGACGCTGACAAACTCGACTTTCGCGTGCCCGCCTTCGCCATTGAACACCGTCGCGCAATCCCCCACCTTCATGCGGAGCACATCCGTGGCGTGGTGCGTCTCGTCCTCATCGAGCGCGAGCCGGTCGAGGTTCCAGCGGTCGGGGGGAATATAGAAGCGGGGCATGAGCTATGATGGCGCGCAAAACGCGCCGCACGCAAGCCCGAAGGCGCGACCATTGGTTGGCGACGCGGATTCATTTTCACACGAAGGCACGAAGGCACGAATAAAAGGGGGGGCGCGCTGCGAGGTGTTCCGGGAACCCGGAGGGTTCACAGACAATAGCCGGTGGTTGAGGTGCGCGTGAGCGCGCCGACACCACCGGAACCCGGTCCACAATGCGTTTCACCCCAAAGGGGTGGCAGAGCGCGGGGGGGGCTGCCACCCCGTTGGGGTGAGAGCCTTTGGTCTATGCAAACCGGGGGTGTCGCTACGCTCAACCCCCGGCTATTCTCTCACGAACCCTCCGGGTTCGTTTGCCAGAGCAGACCTATTGGTCGCTCTTATAGCGGCCGGGAGTTGAAGTAGTCCTTGAGTTCTTTCTCCGAGCGAATACGCGAAGTTACCGGTTTACTAGACGCGATGAACCAATAGAGCAACAAGCCGAGGATATTCAGGGTGCAGAGCACAATGACCCAAACAATCTTGTCCACGTCTTTCAGGTCCTGCCGCTTAAGCAGGGAAATTAACTCGATCAGCCAGAGAATAAAGCCGCCAACGATAACCAAAAACCAAACGACGGACCATGAACTATCCCCCGTGTTGATGCTGATCTGTGCGAGCGTTTGCATCTCTGCTACCCCACCACCCGCACGGCCCGCGTCTTGTCGAGCTTGAGTTCGCCGCCCTTGGCGAAGGCCGGAGTTGCTTTGGGGTCGGTGATTTTCTCGCCGCTCCATTGCACGCTGCCTTGTTCGACCAACCGCCGGGCGTCGCCACGCGATTTAGTGATCTGGAATGCCTGCGCGTAGGCCGCGACAACCACCGAGACGATGTCCGCCCCGATGCCATCGAGCGAAATTGTGGGGAGGTCGGCGCTGGCGAGGTCCTTCTTGGAAAACCGGGTGTTGAAATCATCCAGCGCGGCCTGGGCGCATTCGCGCGAGTGGTAACGCTCGACGATGCGGAAGGCGAGTTGCTTTTTGGCGTCCATTGGGTGGCCGCCGGGCATTTCCTCGTTGAGCAAGAGCAAATAGTAGCGGGCCATGAGTGTGTCCGAGATGCTCATCAATTTTCCGAACATCGTCTCCGGGGCTTCGCTCACCCCCACGTAATTGCCGAGGCTCTTGCTCATTTTCTGCACGCCATCGAGCCCTTCCAGGAGCGGCATGAGGAAGACCACTTGCTGGGGCTGGCCCTCTTCCTTCTGGAGGTCGCGCCCGACGAGAATGTTGAAAAGTTGATCCGTGCCGCCAATTTCCACGTCGGCCTGCACCTTGACGGAGTCCCATCCCTGGATGATCGGGTATTGAATTTCGTGCAGCCGCACCGGCTCGTTGTTGGCGATGCGCTTGGCGAAATCCTCGCGCTGGAGCATCTGCTGGAGGGTCACGCGGCTGTTGAGTTTGATCACTTCCTCAAACGTCATCAGCTCGAACCATTCTCCGTTGAAAACGGTCTTGGTTTTTTCGGGATCGAGAATTTTGAACGCCTGCGTGCGGAAGCTCTTGGCGTTGGCCATCACCTGGTCATGGGTGAGTTGCGGGCGGGTTTTGCTGCGGCCGCTCGGGTCTCCGATCATCGCGGTGAAATCGCCGATGATCAAAATGGCCCGGTGCCCGAGGTCCTGGAACTGGCGCAGCTTTTGAAGCGCGACCGTAAAGCCGAGGTGAATATCGGGGGCGGTGGGGTCCACGCCAAGCTTGACGTTCAAGGGGCGCTTTTGACGCAGTTTTTCGAGCAGATCAGCCTCAGAAATGATCTGGGCTGCGCCGCGTTTGAGGAGTTCGAGTTGTTTTTCAGGGCTCATGGCCGGGTTACTTGCTTTTGTTGAGCAGGGCGCGCACGTCGTCGATGGATTTCAGTTCGTGCATGTCTCCGCGATAGCCGTTGTTGGCGGCTTGATCGGGCGTCAATGGGGTGCGGAGTCTTTCGCTTTCCTTGCCGCGGAAATCACGGGTTGGAACATTTGCGGCTTCATAATGTTTGTCGACTCCATTCGCATTTTTCACTTCCAGCGGTTTGGTGACGTAGTTTTTTTCCGGAAACGCAAACAGGTGGCGCGCCTGGGAATTGGCTTCGCGGGTGGAATACTTGAAATCCCCCATCCAGAACGATTTATCGCCGTGAAATGCGCCGGTAAGAAAACTCTTGAGGCTGTATTTCCGGGGCTCCTGAATGGGTTTCAACTCGATCACCCGGCGGGTCTTGCTATCGAAGGCGCTGGACCCGAACGTCTTCTGCACGGACGTGTCGAAGCTCTTGTTCAGGTCCGGGTGCAGGATTTTGTCTATCTTTTCTTCCTGCTGCTGGGCTTGAGCCGCAGCGCCAAGGCATAGTGCTCCCCCGAGAAGCAGTGGAAGAAAGGGAGAGCGGGGCATCGCACGAAATGATTGCCATATTCGGGAGCCTCTGGCAAGTCTGGTAATTGAGACGCGCTTGGGTTATAAATGCGGGAACATGCAGCTTTTTCGTCCTCTGATTCCAGGTTTGATCGTTTTTTTGCTCCGCATGCTTGCGTTGACCCTCCGGTTCCGGATCGAAGATCGCTGCGGGATCACGCGCGGAGCGATGCAGCCGTTCATCGGGGCTTTTTGGCATAACCGCATCCTGGCCATTCCCGTTGCCTACCAGCGGTATTGCCTTGGGCGGCGCGGCCATTGCCTCACCAGCCCGAGCAAAGATGGAGCGATCATTGCCGGAGTGATGGAACGCTTCGGCATCGGCAGCGTGCGCGGATCGAGTTCACGGCGCGGCACCACAGCGCTGCGCGAACTCACGGCGTTGCTGGAAGCGGGAGAGGATGTCGCGATTACGCCGGACGGCCCGCGCGGTCCCAAATACCAACTCAGCCCGGGCATCATCAAACTCGCCCAGCTCACCGGCATCGCGGTCATGCCCATTCACGTCGGCTATTCCCGTTATTGGGAACTCAAAAGCTGGGACGCTTTTCGTATCCCCAAACCGTTCTCGCGGGTCCGGGTTGTTTTTGGCCCGCTCTACCCGGTGCGTGAAACCTGCGATGACGCGGCCTTCGAGGCGGAGCGGATGCGGTTGCAGGATCTTTTGATGGATGAATCGGACGCCGTGGACCAACCCTCTTTGCGAGCCTAAAATGAAACCTCTTTCAACCTGCGCTTTTCTCTTTTTCCTTTGCGTGGCGCTGCCCGCCATGGGCAATCCGTCGCCAACTCCCACCGCAACTCCGACCTCCGCAGCCACGCCTGCCCCTGGCGTGAAAGCGCGACCGTTTCCCTTCCAAAGCGTCGTGGTCTCGATGGATAAAAAAGCGCGCACTTTCCGAATGGGCAAGAAGGTCATCCACCAGGTCCATGTCCTGCCGGAAACGAAGTTGTTGAAAGCCGACGGAACGAGCGCCCCATTCGAGGCTCTCCAGCCCGGCATGGAAATCCGGGGCTCGGTGCGTAAACGCAGTGATGCGGATTACGATGCGGTTTCAGTGAAAATCGGGCCGAAGCCGCAGAAAGAATAGCCGCAAAAAGGCGCAAAAAGGCGCAAGGCAGGCAGAATGCTTCCGCGCTCTTTCATTTTGCGCTTTTTGCGCCTTTTTGCGGCTAAATCCTACGCAAAAACCGACGCGATCTCCGCCTGGATCGCCAGTGCGGCGGCCCGGGGGTCGGCGGCGTTGCGGATCGGGCGGCCCACGACAATGTAGTCCGCTCCCGCTTCAAACGCCGCGCGCGGGGTGACGATCCGCTTCTGGTCGTCGCTGGTCGTGTTGTCCACAGGCCGGATGCCAGGGGAGATGATGAGCAGCTTGCCGCCGAGGTGCTCGCGCAGGCGCGCCGCTTCCAGGCCGGAGGAGATCACCCCGGCGCACCCGGCTGCCAAAGCCCGCTTGGCGCGGGAGAGGACAAGTTCCGCCGTGTCGCAGGCGAAACCGAGATCGGCCAGGTCCCCCCGGTCGAGGCTGGTGAGCACTGTCACGGCGAGAACCTTCACGCCGCTCTCTGCTGCCACCGCCGCTTCCATGATCCCCTGGTTGCCATGCACAGTGCAGAATTCCACCGGGCGGCCTTTGAGGGCGGCGACGGCGCGCTTCACCGTTTCCGGCACGTCAAAAAATTTGAGGTCCACGAAGATTTTCTTCCCCTGGGCAGCCAGCCAGTCAAGCAATTCGAAATAGCCGCCGGCCATGAACAATTCCAGGCCGATTTTGTAGAAACGCACGGAGTCGCCGAGTTGCGCGACGAGCGTTTTGGCCTCCTCGGCAGTCTGGACGTCGAGGGCGAAAATAAGGCGTTCGGCGGGCGGAATCGGTTGGGTGGAAAGTTGCGGAGTCATGGTGGAGTGGGGGGATTATTCCGAAGAAAGCGGGGATTGGAAAGCGGGGATTTTTTGAGATTTTTCCTTTTCACCCCTTGCGCGGCGGGGAAGTTGTGCGATGTTATTCGCAGGAAGATGCCGCTGGTCCTTCAAGGGATCGTAAAAAATCTCTTAAAGCACTGGTTCTCTCAATGGAAACGATGAGAGAAAAAACAACGACATCTTCCACTTTTTTGTACCGGCGGGGGGTCTTGTTCCCAATCTCCCGATTGGGAATGCTGCTGTCCTCTCATCTGCAAATGTGCGGGGTCTGGAAAAAAGTTGGGCATTTATGAAAAAATGCGCCACGGTTTAAATCTTCTCTGTGCCTCCGTGTCTCTGTGTGAAACTCTCTCCCATGCTCTGGCAAACCAAGAACCGGCTCTTCGACTGCACCTCGCACGGGGTGGTCATGGGCATTCTCAATCTCACGCTCGATTCGTTTTCCGACGGGGGCCGTTTTTTTAATCCCGATGCAGCGGTGGAGCACGCCCTGCGCATGGAATCCGAGGGAGCGGAAATCATCGACATCGGCGGTGAGTCCACCCGGCCCGGTGCGGAACCGGTTTCCGAGGCGGAGGAACTGGCGCGCGTGATCCCGGTCATTGAGCGGCTCGCGGGGCGGCTCAAAGCGGTGATCTCCATTGACACTTCCAAGTCGGCGGTGGCGCGTGCGGCGGTGGCTGCGGGTGCCGGGATTATCAATGATGTAACGGCTCTGCTGGGCGATCCGGAGATGCCGCGGGTGGCGGCGGAATCCGGCGCGGGAGTTGTCCTGATGCACATGCAGGGAACCCCTCAAACGATGCAGGCCGCGCCGCAATATGAGGATGTCGTGGCGGAAGTGCGGGATTTTTTTAGACAAACCGCCGCGCTCGCCCTACGCTCAGGGATTGACCCGTTGCGGATCGCGTTCGACCCCGGCATCGGTTTTGGCAAGACTGTGGAACACAACGTGATGCTCCTGCGTCAGATGGAGGCGTTGCGGCTCCCGGAAATGCCGGACCGCCCGATGGTGCTGGGGGTTTCGCGCAAGACGTTTTTGGGAAAACTGCTCAACGATATGGCATTGGAACAACGATTCTGGCCCACCGTAGCCCTCACGAGCCTTGGCCGTGAGCTGGGGGCCGTCGTGTTCCGCGTGCACGATGTCAAAGCCAATGCGGAGGCGCTCCGGATGACGGAGGCGATCTTGAATTCATGAACAGCGCATTCCTGGCATTCTCGTTGATCGATTTCATCGGCGACTATTGGCGCTCGGGCGTGGAAATCGCGATCCTGTGGGTCGTCATCTATTACAGTTACCTTTATTTTCGCGGCACCCGTGGCGCGAAAGTTTTGACGGGGTTGCTGGCGCTGTTGCTCACGTTGATCCTCCTTTCCAAACTGCTGGAATTGCAAGTGATCTACTGGTTGATCCGCTCCTTCACCACCTTCCTGGCGGTCGCGCTGGTGGTGATCTTTCAGCCCGAACTGCGCCGCGCCCTCGCGGCACTGGGCAGCCAGCATATCTTCGCCACGGTCACGCAGAAGCGGGAGACCATCGAGATTCTGGCGGAAGCCACCTTCGAGCTTTCCAATCGCCAACTCGGCGCGCTCATTGCCCTGGAGCGGGAGACCAACATCCACGCTTTTGCCGAGAGCGGCGTGACACTGGATAGCGAACTCTCCACCGAATTGCTCGTCACGATCTTTCACCCCAAGACGCCGCTGCACGACGGCGGCCTCATCCTGCGCAACGACCGCATTCTCTCGGCGGCGTGCATTTTCCCGGTCAGCCAGCGGCACGACCTGGATCGCAACCTGGGCTTGCGGCACCGGGCCGGGCTCGGGATCACCGAGGAAAGCGACGCCATCGCCATCGTCGTCAGCGAAGAGACCGGCAATGTTTCCATTTGCCACCGGGGACGCATCGAACGGGATTTCGACCCCGATGATTTCAAACGTCGGTTGAGTCAGTTGCTTTTACTCGAAAAATATGAAGAATCTGATTCTGAAGAATTGGGAGGCGAAGCTGATGGCGCTCCTGGCCGCGAGCATCCTCTGGTTTCTCATAAAAAAGACGATCGATACGACCTCGACGAACCCTAAAACCAATCAAGAGACACCCACTCATGTCCTCCGAAAAACCCCGTAAAATCTTTGGCACCGACGGCGTCCGCGGCGTGGCCAATGTCGAGCCCGTCACCGCCGAAACCACCCTCAAACTGGGCCGCGCCGCCGCCCATGTCATCGCCGGCCTTTCCGGACGCAACCACGGAGCCGGTTCCCGGCCCAAGATCGTCATCGGCAAGGACACCCGCATCTCCGGCTACATGCTGGAGAACGCCCTCGTGGCGGGGATCACTTCGCTCGGCGTCGATGTCCTGCTCATCGGGCCGCTGCCCACCCCCGGCGTCGCCTACATCACCCGGTCCCTGCGCGCCGACGCAGGCATCGTCCTGAGCGCTTCGCACAATCCCTACGAAGACAACGGCATCAAGTTTTTCCGGCACGACGGCTACAAGCTCGACGACGAGATTGAGGCCCGCATCGAGAACCTCGTCTTCAGCGGCGAGATCGAAGCGATCCGTCCCACCGCCGACAACATCGGGCGCGCCACGCGCATCGACGACGCCCTGGGCCGCTACATCGAGTTCGCCAAGGCGAGTTTCCCCAAAGGATTGACGCTCGAAGGCATCTCCATCGCGCTCGATTGCGCCAACGGAGCCGCCTACAAATCCTCCCCGTGCATCCTGCGCGAACTCGGTGCGGACCTCCGCCTCGCCCACAACCAGCCCAACGGTCGCAACATCAACGCCGAATGCGGCAGCACGCACCCGGAGGAAATCGCGCGGCTGGTGAAGAAAACCGGCGCGCAAATCGGCATCAGCCACGACGGCGACGCCGACCGCGTCCTGCTTTGCGACGAAAACGGCGAGGTAGTGGACGGCGACGAGATCATGGCCATCGCCGCGCTCGATTTCCTCAAGCAAGGCCGACTTGCGGGCGACACGCTCGTGTCCACCGTCATGAGCAACTTCGGCCTCGACGAAACCCTCACCAACGCGGGCGGCAGAGTCATCCGCACCAAAGTGGGCGACCGCTATGTCATCGAAGAAATGATGCGTGGCGGCTACAATCTCGGCGGCGAACAAAGCGGCCACATGATCTTCGGTGACTACGCCACCACCGGCGACGGCATCGTGAGCGCGCTGCAAATCCTCCGCATCATGGCGGAAACCGGCAAGCCGTTGAGCGAGTTGAAGCAGTGCCTCGCCAAATATCCGCAAGCGCAACGCAACCTGAAAGTGCGCGAAAAGCGCCCGTTGGAGAAGCTGCCGCAAATCCTCGCGCTCGTCAGCGAAGCCGAAGCCTCGCTCTGCGGCGCGGGCCGCGTGCTCCTGCGCTACTCCGGCACCGAGCCGAAAATCCGGCTGCTTATCGAAGGCCGCAACGGGGAGCAGATCAATAGCCAGGCGGATCGGATAGCGGAGGCGATTCTGGAGGAGATTGGGGCGTAGAAGGGAAAAGATTGCTAATTGCTAAAGTGAAATTGCTAATTGAAAGAATCAGGCTTGCAGCGCTCGCACTTATGTTTGTGAGCGCTGCTCATCCGGTTTGCTCTGCAACAGAAGCTAGCACGGGGGGTAGGCGAACCCTCACCGATGTGATTTCGATTATTCGGAAAAACCAACTTCTTAAAGAGAATGACCTGACCAACTTGGTGGCTTCCGAGTTGCGTATAGCCCGCAACGCTGTTTATGCCTGCCATGGCAGGTTTTTTAATGCCGAACTCTCTATTTTTTTTGGGGAACGTACATGGTATTTGGCAGATAAGGAATTTACGGAAAAAAGGCTTACTTCCACTGGCGTTGCCAACATTAAACTGATTCAAAAGGCGGAGCGCGGTAATCCGTTTCGACCGGACAACAGCACAATGGAAGGTGCAATGCGGCTTTATCTCGATGCTTTTTTTCGAGGCGACTCCGATCTATTCCTCTCGCTATGCCATCGCAAGCATCCTCCGCGGTTCACTAGTTACGAGATTGGAACGCTAAAGCTATTGGGGACTTCAATCATGGATTTGAAGGAACTGGAAACCGATTTTGCTAAAAAAGGCTTTCAATGGACAGATTTTTTCGGCGACGCAGGTGGTATGGCACAGTATCGATGGTTTGTTACAGGAAACGCATTTGAAGAATGGAAGAAGGAAGGAGAAATATTTCGGCGTCCATCAGATGGAAAATACATATATGTGAAATGGCAAGTAATTGAGGGACGGTGGTACATCGCCGAAATCGCCGAAATTCTTGTTTGATAACTTTTCCTCGTTCCCAAGTATCAACCCCCATGAACCTCTTTCTCACCGGCACCGACACTGACGTTGGCAAAACTTACGTCTCCGCGCTCCTCGTGCGGGCGCTGCGCCGCGCGGGGTTGGACACCGCCGCCATGAAGCCCTTCTGCTGCGGTGACCGCGAGGATGCCCTGGCGCTTCACGCCGCGTGCGACGGCGCGGTGCCGCTCGATGTCATCAATCCTATTTGGTATGCAACACCCGCGTCGCCCTACGCCGCTGCCAAGGTGGAAAACCGGCCCGCCGACATGGCCCTGGTGCGCCGCAATTTCCAGCAGCTTCGCGCGCAGCATCGCTCGCTCATCGTCGAAGGGGTGGGGGGATGGATGGTGCCCATCGCCAAAGACTATTACGTGGCCGACCTCGCCGCCGAATTCGCCCTGCCGGTGGCCGTAGTGGTGCGCAACCGGCTCGGCGCGCTCAACCACGCCCTGCTCACCGTGCGCGATATTCGGCGACTCGGATTGCCTTTCGCTGGAATCATCTTCAATCGCACAGAAGAAGATAACAACCCCGCCACCACCACCAACCGCGCGCTGCTCGAAGAACTCACGGGCGAACCCGTCCTCTTCGAGATCGCACAGGGACAGATGGAGTTGGAATTCGGGGTGGGGTAATTGGGAGACCTTAAGAAATATCACACAGAGACACAGAGAAGACAGAAATGATGGGAATAAATGCATTCCCTCTTCCCCTCTGTGTCTCCGTGTCTCTGTGTGAGAACCTTTACGCTTTGGAGTCCGCCGAGAGATCAAACAGCGTCGCGCCGGGGTTCTGCTGGATGAAGTAATTCATCGTCCAGGAACTTGGGAAGAGGACCACGGGTTGTTCGTCAGCGTCGTAGGCGATGCGGCAGCCGGTGGGGAGCTTGAGTTCCTTCACCTGCGCGGGCTCCATGTCGGCCTGGAGCCATTTCACGATCTCCCACGGAACGGATTCCAGCCGCGAGGCTGCGCCGTATTCGCTTTCGAGTCGGTATTGCACCACCTCAAATTGCAGCGGACCGACCGCCGCCAGGAGCGGAATTTTCTGATCCGAATCGCGCAGATAAAAAACCTGGATGACCCCCTCTTGCAGGAGTTGCTCCAGCCCCTGGCGGAACTGCTTGTATTTGCCGGGGTTGGGGTTTTGTAGATACGCGAAACACTCCGGCGCGAAGCGCGGGATTTCGTTGAAGCGCACGCCCGTGTCCTCCGTGAGCGTGTCGCCGATGCCGAACTCCGAATGGCCGACCATGCCGACGATGTCCCCGGCGTAAGCCTCGTCCACGGTCTCGCGTTCCTGCCCAAAGAGCTTGTGCGAACTGGAGAGCCGCACCTTCTTGCCCGTCTGCGCATGCGTCACCGTCATGTCGCGCTCGAACTTGCCTGAGCAGACCCGCACAAACGCAATGCGGTCGCGGTGCTTTGGGTCCATGTTCGCCTGAATCTTGAAAACGAACCCGGAGAAGGTCGCATCGTGCGGCTGCACCAGGCGGTCGCTCGAACGGCGGGCGCTGGGCGGGGACGATTTCTCCAAAAACGAATCGAGCAGCAACTGGACGCCGAAATTGTTCATCGCACTGCCGAAAAAAACCGGCGTCAATTCGCCCGCGAGCACCGCCTCGGCGGAATACTCTTTGCCCGCCAACTCCAGCATCTCCAACTCCTCCACAAAGCGGGCGTAATCCGCCGCGTCCACCTGCTCGCGCACGAGCGGTTCGTCGAGACTCGTCACCGTTACCGGCGCGCGGTAGGCCCCCATCTTGGTGCGCTCGAAGAGGTGCAAATCGCGCGTCTGCCGGTCGTAAACCCCCTTGAAGCCGAAGCCCGTGCCGAGCGGCCAGTTGACCGGGAACGCCCCGATGCCGAGCACGCTCTCCAGTTCATCCACGAGCGCGAGCGGATCGCGCGTCGGGCGGTCCACCTTGTTCATGAAGGTGAAAATCGGCACCCCGCGGCGGCGGCAGACCTCAAAGAGTTTGCGGGTCTGCGTCTCGATCCCCTTGCCCGCATCGATGACCATCACCACGGCGTCCACGGCGGTGAGCACGCGGTAGGTGTCCTCGGAGAAATCTTTGTGGCCGGGGGTGTCGAGGAGGTTGACCCGGTAGCCGTTGTAGTCGAATTGCAGCACGGTGGAACTGACCGAGATGCCGCGCTCCAGTTCCATCCAGTCGCTGGTGGCCGCGCGCTGGCTTTTTCGAGCCGTCACGGAACCCGCCAACTGTACCGCGCCGCCGTAGAGGAGCAGCTTTTCGGTGTGCGTTGTCTTGCCCGCGTCCGGGTGGGAAATAATGGCGAAGGTGCGCCGTCTGGAAA